>NZ_CP196042.1:3000000-3241116 GCF_051549805.1 Microbacterium fluminis | reverse complement strand
TGTACTTCCCCGTGACGTTGTGAACGCGGGCTGAGGGGGTCTGGCCGCCGATCCCGGTGTGGGGTCTGTGGTGATTGTAGTGATGCAGCCAGGTCTCGTATGCCGCGGCTCGCTCTGCTTCGCTGGCGTAGGGCTTGGCGTAGGCCCATTCGGCGGCGAGGGTGCGGTTGAAGCGTTCGACCTTCCCGTTGGTCTGCGGCCGATACGGCTTTGTCCACTTGTGCTTCACACCGTCGCCGAGCGCGTCCGCGAACGCGTGTGACCGGTAGCACGCGCCGTTGTCTGTCATCACGGCGGTGACCGTGACTCCGAGGCTCGCGAAGAACGCGTTCGCGCGGGTCCAGAACCCTGCCGCGGTCTCCTTGCGTTCGTCGTCGAGGATCTCCGAGTACGCGACTCTCGAGTTGTCGTCGACGGCGTGGTGCAGATACCGGTAGCCGCGGGAGCCGGCCGCTCCTGACCGTGCGGCCTTGTCACGGACGGATCCCGCGGCACGGTCCTGCGCCGATCCGCGGCCGAAGGCGCGCCAGCCGCCGCCATCAGGGATCCGGCCCTGCTTCTTGATATCGACGTGGATCAGCTGGCCCGGTCTTGCGACCTCGTACCGCTTCGGCGTCGGCTTGCGGACTGGCAGCCCGGTGGCCTGATCGATGTTCACGAGCTTCGGCATCCCATACCTGGCCAGCACCCGGCCGACCGTCGAGCGGGCAAGGCCCAGGTGATACGCGATCCGGTGCGGACCCCACCGGCGGGTGAACCGCAACGACACGATCCTCCGCTCCGTCTTCCGCGGGAGCCGGTTCGGCGAGGTCTGCGGCCTGAAGCTGCGGTCCGTCAACGGCAGCCCGGCCCGATACCGGTCGACCCACCGTTTCGCCGTCGCGGGCGAGCACTGGAACCGTTCCGCTGCCCGCCGCAACGACCAGCCCCGATCCACGACGAGGACAGCAAGACGACGACGCCCTTCCGGCGTCAAAGGCGCGTTAGCGTGAGACACGAAGACCTCCGTGGTCAGGATGCGAGTGTGGTAACCCACATCCTGCCCGGAGGTCTTCGCCTACCTCACCCGTTCACAACCTCCCGGGGAAGTACAGCTAGACGGCCGAGAGCGAACGCAGCCCGGCGTACAGCGTGCGCAACGGTGCCTGCGCGTGCAGCGCCAGCAGGGGATTGCGGGGGAGCATCGCCGCGATCGTCCGATAGTTCCACCGGGCGTCGATGAAATGCAGGATCCGGTCGGGATCGGGGTCCGTCCTGCGCAACTCGTCGATGACGCTGCGGTCGGCGCGCGCGAGCAGCGCCGTCGCCCCCGGCGCTGCCGACTCGAGGCGGTCGAGCACGGCGAGAAGATCGCGACGATGCGCTGCGATCCCCTCGGGCACGCGGGTGCGCGCGAGGACCGCGTCGAAGAAGTGCACCCGCAGGATCTTCACAGCGAGCGCGCGGCGATCCGTACGCGACGTACGGGGGAACCACGGTTGTCCTTCGATCGCATCCAGGAATGCGAAGTCGTCGAGCACCGGGCGCGGCTGGAACGTCACGCGGTCGGCGGCGTCGTCGTGGACGACGTACGCGGGCCCGGTGAGGTCGTATGCGATGTGCCGGCCGGTGAACCAGAGTGTCGCGGAGTACGCGAGGTCCTCCCCGGAGGGCAGACCCTCGGTGAAGCGGAGTCCGGGGAACCGTTCCCGCGCGATCAGGCCGAGCGGTGCGCTCCGATACGACAGCCGATCCTTCCGGGCGCTCAGGCGCCGCGTTCGGCGGCCACGTCGGACGGGCGGATAGGGGTCGGCGCCGCGAGCACCGAGGAGGACGCGCGCGATCACGGTCGACGCTCCGCTCTCGCGCTGGACGGCGAGCCAGGAGTCGATCGCTCCCGGGGCGAACTCGTCGTCCGAGCCCATCACGGCGACGAACTCGGCGTCGGACATGTCGAGACCGTGGTTCATCGGGCCGGCGGGCGAGTGGATGCCGTCGGTCAGGGAGAGCAGGCGCACCGCTGCGTGGTCGGCGTACGCGCCGAGGTTCGATCGGATGACGGCGGGGTCGATGTTGTGGGCGACGACGTTGACGCGCACGGGAGCGGTCGTGTGATCGACGATCGATGCGACGGCTCGGGCGATGGGGCGGGTCGCGGAGTGCACGGCGATCGTCACGTCGACGAGGGGGGAGGTCATCTCCCGAGACTACCGAGCCGACTGCGGGGGAGCGGGTAGGGTTGTCGGGGCCCGCGAGGGCCGGACGAAGGACGGACCTCACTGAACACCTCGACGTTGGCAGCGCCGACTCAGCGACTGGACGCCCTCACCGGGCTGCGGTGGTGGGCGGCGTTCATGGTGTTCCTGTACCACATGCTGGTCTTCGCGCCGCTGCCGGGGGCGATCACCGCGGTCTTCGCCAACGGGTACTTCGGCGTGACGTTCTTCTTCGTCCTGTCCGGATTCGTCCTGACCTGGTCCGCGCGCCCCGCGGTGCCGACCTCGACGTTCTACTGGCGAAGGTTCGCGCGGATCTATCCGTCGCACCTGGTCGCCCTGCTGCTCGCGATCCCGATCTTCTACACGCTCGCACCCATTCCCGCGGGAAGCTTTCTGAAGCCGTTCGACCCCGGCATCCTGTCCCTGTCCTTCGTGGTGATCCAGGGATGGTGGCTCGCACCCGTCATCCTCTTCTCGGGCAACCCGGCGGCGTGGACGCTCACCTGCGAGTTCTTCTTCTACCTGCTCCACCCCTGGATCTCACGGGTGCTCGTACCACTGGCCCGAAGAGGGGCGCTCCTCATCGCCGTGGGCGTCGTCCTCCTCGCCTTCCTCTATCGGGGTGCGGCCAACGCAGCGCCCGGCGAATGATGGGCACACCTGCCTCTGCCCCTCGTCCGGGTGACCGAGTTCGCGCTCGGTATGGCGATCGCGTGGGCGATTCGCTCGGGCTGGCGGCCGCGGATCCACCCGCTGGTGGGCATCGGATCGATGGTCGCGGTGATCGGGGCCATCGCGTTGATCGGCCACTACGGCATCGTGCATCCCGCCCTCGCGTCGATCCCGGCCTTCGCGAACGAACTGTTCACCGTCGCCTGCGCGCTCGCGATCATCTCCGTCGCGCAACGCGCGCTCGCGGGCAGACGCAGCCTGCTGGAATCGCCCCTGCAGGTCCGCCTCGGCGAGTGGTCGTTCGCCTTCTACCTCGTCCACGCGAGCTTCATCTATCTCGCCCTGCGGATCTTCGGACCCCAGGTGCCGGCATGGCGCAACGTTCTCTGGTTCGCCGCACTGCTCGTCATCGACCTCGTCGCCGCATGGGCGCTGCACGCGTTCGTCGAGCGCCCGCTGGAGAAGCGGATGCGGTCCTGGAAGGACCGACGGGACAAGGCACGCGTGGCCCGTTCCTGACGCTTCAGGGCCGAAGGATCCATTCGCCGAGCAGCACCCGCGCGCTGAAGGAGCCGTCGTGCACGGTCTGCACGAACCCCGGTCCCGCCGCCGCTCGCGCTCGCGCGGCATCCGGGTCCTGCACGAGGCCGGCGACGACGCGGGCGAGGCTGTCGGGGGTGGCTTCCACGATCGGAAGCTCGAGACCCGTGGCCTGCTCCACCTGCGCCCTGACATCGGGCAGCACGTGTCCCACCACGACACGGCCGGCGGCCATCGCCTCACAGGCTGCGACGCCGTAGGACCCCAGGCGGAGCTGGTCGACGACGATATCGGCGGCGGCGAAACGGGTCGGCATCTCGGCGGCGGATGCGCCGGAGACCGCCTCGTACGTCACCGCTCCGGAATCGATGAGGGGTGCCAAGGCAGGCCGGATGAGATGGCTGCCCTTCTGTACGGGGGCGCTGGACGCATGGATCACCCGGGGGGTGGTGCGGGCGAAGACGGGCGCATCGGTGGCGAACCGCTCGACGTCGACCACCACCGGGCACCAGAGGCTCCCGGGGACATCCAAGAGCAGATCCGGCGTGGAGACGAACACCGGGCGGCGCAGCGTTCGCAGCAGTTCGAGGTTGGCCCGCGCGTCTTCGCGGAGGGCCGCGGTGCGCGGGTCTTCGGGGTAGGGCGACCACGGAGTCCTCGTCGCGTGCCGGTCGGGGTCTCGGATGTCCGTTCCATGGGCGAGGAAGGCGACGGACACGCCGGCAGCCGTCAGCGCGCCGACCTCCTCGCGCACGCTGCGTCCGAACCGCTTGCCGAACATCGGCCGCTCCGCCTCGATGAGCACATGGGTGAACCGGGACACGGAGTGCCACTGCGCGTCGCCCCATCGCGCGGACGCATTGACGACCGCGATGGACACGGAGGAGTCGGAAGGGAAGTCGAAGCCTCCGGGGAGCGAGACCGCCATGTTCCTCGCAGCCAGGCCTTCGTGGGCGCCCTCCAACGCCCGCGCCCACAGGTACCCCTGGCCGGAATAGTTGGTCGGCGCGATGAACACGCGGACGCGAGCATCCGGAACGTCGACGGGCACGCCGTCACCTCCGCCGAGCAGGCGAGCCGCCAGGCTCCCGACGACACCGTCGGGATCACGTGCCACCGACTCCATCGTGCGATTCATCCAGCCGGGGAGCGACGAGCGATGACGCATCAGCCAATCGATCGCGCGGCCCGCGATGCGGCTCATGCCGACGACCGATCCGCGTGCGCAGCGGCGATCTGGTCGGAGACGCGTCTCGCCACGGCCGACATCGAGTGTTCGCGCGCGGTCCACTCGGCGACGGCCTGCCGATCGGCATCGGACAGCGGATCGTCCAGGACCGCCCGGAGGGCGTCGGTCAGCTCCCGCGGGTCGAAGGCGACGGCGGCGCCGGCGCGCACGACGCGCCGTGCGTCCTCGATGAACGGACCCGTCGGGCCGGGCCCGGCGAACACGACCGGGCAGCCCGCCGCGAGGGACGAGTAGACCTTCGACGTGAATGCGTAGTCGTATCCCGTACCCGGACGCAGGGTCGCCACGGACACGGTTGCGCGCGCCAGGATGTCGGAGAGCTCGGCCGGGTGCACGGGCGCTGCGAATCGGACGACCGCGGCCATCCCATGGACCCGCGCGCGATCGGCCAGCAGATCGCGCTCGCCGTTGCCGATGACGAGGAGCCGCACATCCCTTCCCTCACCCCTCAGCTGCGCGACCGCATCGACGACGATCTCGGCACCGTGCCACGTGGAGTAGCTCCCCGCGTAGACGACGAGGGGCTCCACCGGTTCGCTGCGGTACGAGAAGGAGGACGTGTCGGCCCCGAAGCCGGTGACCTCGACGGGGCGGGAGACGCCCAGTGCGCGCACCCTCTCCACCACGCCTCGGGAGATCGTGACCAGTCGGGCCGCCCCTCCCATCGCGAAGCGCTCCAGGCGGCGGAGCAGCTTCGGCACCAGACGGGAGGATGTCGCCATGTTCGCGGCATCCGACCAGATGTCGGCCGCGTCGTAGACGTAGGGGATGCGGCGCAGGCCGCACACCACGCGGACGACCGCACCCGTGGTCGGGGGCGGTTCCACGAGCACGACATCGGGCCGGCGTGCGAACAGAAGACGGAAGAAGAGCGGGATGTCGAAGCTCGCGTAGGGGAGGTACCCGCGCACGTAGCCGTTGCCGTCGCGGAGGACGGGGAAGGTCAGGACGCGCTCCCCGCCACGGAACGGCGGAGCGGAGCGCGGCGGTCGCGCGGTGAACACGGTCACCTGGTCTCCTCGCGCGAGGAGCTCGTCGGCGACCGCGCCCAGGAAGAACGACGCGGCCGACGGCTCGGGCCGGTAGATGCGGGAGACGATCGCGACCTTCATGTCACGCCTCGATGAAATGCTTCATGAGCACTTCTCGCGAGAACCGTCCGTCGTGCAGGCGGCGCACGAACTCCGGGCCGCGCCGCGCGATCTCCCGGTATCGCTCCGGCCGGGCGGCGATGTCGCGCAGGGTCGCTTCGACCGTCGCGATCGTGGTCTCGGGGATCGGCAACGGCATCCCCGCGTGCTTCTCGACCTCTGCGCGCACCTGATCGGTCACGTGGGCGAGCACGATCCGTCCCGCTGCCATCGTCTCGCATGCGCCCACGCCGTAGTCGCCGGTGCGGAACTGGTCCAGCACGACGTCGGCGTCGGCGAAGACCGCGGGCATCTCGTCGTTCGGGATCCCTGTGAGCTCGACGTACTCGATGATCCCCTCCTCCTGCAGCCGCCGGGCGACCGGCGCGATGTCCGGAGTGCCCTTCAGGTTGGGGTTGGTCGGAGCGTGCACCACTCGGATGCGGTCTCGACCCAGCACAGGCTGGTCGTTGGCCCACTTGTCGGGATCCACCACGACGCCCAGGAAATGAGCCTGGGGGACATCGACCAGGAGCCCAGCCGTCGAGACGAAGGTGGGCACCCCGAGGTCGGCGATCAGCCGCAGGTTCTCGGCGACGCTGGGCTCGAGGAGGGCGGCGGGCACCCAGATGTCATTGTGGAAGTACGACCACTCGTCCCCGGCCATATGCGTGGAGGGCAGGCGTATGTCGGTGCCGTGCCCCACCACGCCGACCCGCGCTCCGCGCGCCTGCATGAGGACGACCTGTCGGCGCACGTCCCCGGAGTGCAAGCCGCCCAGGATGGGGAAGCACGCTTCGATGAGCAC
Organism: Microbacterium fluminis; assembly: GCF_051549805.1. Taxonomy (GTDB): domain Bacteria; phylum Actinomycetota; class Actinomycetes; order Actinomycetales; family Microbacteriaceae; genus Microbacterium. The sequence goes on along the minus strand of NZ_CP196042.1, from coordinate 3,234,519 downwards.
GTGCGTGTACTCGGAGCCGATGGTCTCGAGCATGGACCGCTGCCATGCGCGCGAGTGCTCCGCCGTGCGCCATGTGACGCGGTAGTCGGCGTCGTACTGGAGGACGTTGTTCTCGGTGTGCACGTAGTTCCGCGCCGACACCGTCCCCGCGGCCTCGACGGCGCGGGACCACCGGTAGCCCTGGCCGGCGTAGTTCACCGGGCCGACCAGCATCCGGTGCGGCTTCGTCATGTCGGGATGCGGCGGCTCGGGCGGGTGCACGCCCCGCGCCCTGTCGACACCCGACGCGATCGCGTCCTGGAGAGGCTTGGGGACGAGCTTCCATACTCGCTCAGCGACCGGGTGCACGATGCTCCGTTCTCTTCCGATCCGCCGGCGGGCGGATCCATTCGTCGAGGAGGACACGTGCCGACAGCGTGCCGTCGTGCACGGCCTGTGCGAACTCGACCCCGGCGGCGCGCTCCGCCGCCAGGTCCGCTCGTGAGGCCAGGTCCCGCAGTACGCGCTCGATCGTGTCGGGCGTGGCCTCCACGATCGGGAGATCACGGGCGGTGACATCCGCCACCCGCTCGCGCACGTGGTCGGAGACATGCCCCACCACGACGCATCCGGCGGCCATCGCCTCGCAGGCGGCGACCCCGTAGGACCCGATGCGCATCTGGTCGATCACCACATCCGCCTCCGCGAAGACGGCCGGCATCTCGGCGGTCGGGCGCCCGAGCACGATCTCCACCTCGATGGCGCCTTCGTCGCGAAGACGCTCGAGCGAGGGGAGGATGAGCTCGGTCCCCTTCACCGCGCCCACCGAGGGCGCGTGCGCGACTCTGAGCGGTCCAGGACGTTCCGCGCGGTCCGCGCTCCACCTTCCGATGTCGACCACGACGGGACACCAGAACGCATCGGGCAGGTCGTCGAGGAGGTCGGGCGTCGACACGAACACCGGGCGGCCGCTCGTGGAGACGAGCTCGATGTTGCGCGCGGCGAGGACCTCCGCGCGCGGCGCGTAGATGGACGGGTCGGCGTAGTGCGACCACGCGTGCTGCGCCACATGGCGCGACGGCAGACGCACATCCGTCCCGTGGGCGATGTACGCGACATCCACTCCGCCCTCCTCGAGGGCGCGGGCCTGCGTCGCGACCGACCGTGCGAACAGTCGCCCGAAGGGGGGCTCCTCCGCCTCGATGAGGACGTGCGTCGCACTCAGGGCGGCGTCGAACTCGCGGCGCTGCCAATCGGCGTCGTTGTGGTACGTGGCGAGGGGGACCACGATGTCGGCGTCGAAGGCGAAGCCGCCAGGGACGTCGATCGCGACGTTTCGCGCGCTGACGTCCGGGTCCAGACGCTCGAGCGCGCCCGCCCATGCGTGCGCCTGGCCGGAATAGTTGACCGGCGCGATGAGCACCCGACGGGGCCTGTCCTCGAAGGTCGTCGTCGGGACGCCACCGGGCACGGGGGTGCCGTAGCGTTTCGTCGCGACTCGACCGATGAGCGAGTCGGGCGCATCGGCGATCGCGTCTATGGTCGCGTTGATCCACCGCGGGAGAGCGTTCCTGTTCACGGCGTCCAGACGTTCCCCATCGGCGCGCGACTCATGCCGACCAGTCTATGAGCCCCGGAGAGCCGGGCCGCTGCGGCGCGAGCCGTATCATGGCTGGGTTCGCCGTTGTCGCGCGCGGGCGGGACGAAGTGGCAGGGAGCCGACGAATGGGCCGTGGACACGACGGTGGGCGCCCTCGCCTGCTCATCCTCTCCTTCTCCGCGATCGCATCCGATGCCCGCGTGATCAAGCAGGTGGAGGCGTTCCGCGACGACTACGAGGTGACCACGGTGGGATACGGTCCGGTCCCCGCCGGTGTCGTCGCTCACATCCGCATCCCGGACGACGTGCAGCACAACATCCTCGACGACAAGTACATCACCCGCCGCGACTACCGGCGGGCGTACTGGACGCTCTGGTCGATCGACTGGGTGCGCAAGAACGTCCCGCGCCGTCGGTGGGACGTCGTGCTCGCGAACGACGTCGAGGCCGTCCCCATCGCGCTCAGACTTCGACCGCTCCGCGGCGTGCACGCCGATCTGCACGAGTACTCGCCCCTCCTCCACGAGGACTGGGAAGGGTGGCGGGAGCGAATCACGCCCTACGTCGAATGGGTCTGCGCGAAATATGTGACGAAGGCCGCGTCGTGGACCACCGTGAGCAAGGGGCTCGCGCGGGAGTACGAGAAGAACTTCGGATTCCGCGCCGAGTTGGCGACGAACGCGGCGCCGTACCGCGACGCGGATCCGACGGCGGTGCACGATCCGATCCGGCTCGTGCATTCGGGCGCCGCGATGGGGGACCGGCGACTCGAGAGCCTGATCGCGGGCGTGGCGAACAGCTCGGCGTCCGTCTCGCTCGATCTTTACCTGACGCTCAATCAGCCGGCCTACGTCGAACGGCTGCGAGAGCTCGCGGACGAGACCGACGGTCGGGTCCGCGTGATGGATCCGGTCCCGTACTCCGACCTCGCGCGCACTCTGGGTGAGTACGACGTCGGCGTCCACCTGCTCGCGCCCACGAACTTCAACAACACCTGGGCCCTGCCGAACAAGCTCTTCGACTACGTCCAGGCGCGGCTCGGCGTGATCGTCGGTCCGACCGTCGAGATGGCCGAGTACGTCGAGCGCTACGGGCTGGGCGCCGTCGCTGAGGGCTTCGAACCCGAAGACCTCACGCGGCTCCTCGATGCCACCACCGCGCAGGACGTCGCGAGGTGGAAGGATGCCTCGGCCCGCTCCGCCCGTGAGCTGTCAGCCGAATCGCAGGTCGAGGTCTGGACGTCCGCGATCGCCGCGCTCGTCGCCCGCTGACGCGCCGCGACGCCGTCAGCGCAGGGCGGATTGCATGGCCGCCCGGCAGCCTGAGACGGACGCGTGCTTTCGCGCCCACATCCACCCGTGCTGCGCCTGCGACGCGAGCAGGTCGGGACGGGCGACGAGTCCCTCGATGACGTCGTGGAGGGTGTCGACATCGGCGACGACCCAGGCGTTCCGAGCGTCTTCGCCGAGGTCGGGCTCGTCGTCGACCGACGCGCTGGTCACCACGACGGCGCGTCGTGCCATCGCCTCCACCCCGAACACGCCCGGAACGGATGCGTAGAACTCGTTGAGAGCGATGTGCGCCTCGTCGAGCGCCGCCAGCACCTCGTGGTGCGGCACGTCGATGAGCTCGCGATATTCGACCCGCGGATGCGCGGCCGTGATCCGCTTCATGGCGGCGCGCACGGCATCCGTGCCTTTCAGGAGGGGACTGGACGGCGCATGGATCACGAGGATGCGGGAGAGGTCGTCGAACTTCGTCGTCGAGGGGACGAACTGCTCATCGGGATGGAAGTACAGGAACGGATGCGTCGGTGAGCGCAGATAGGACAGCTGATCGTTGCGGGCGTTGAACACCACCTCCGCGTACCGGTCGGCGACGTCCGCCCGGGCTCGACGAGCGTCGTCGTAGGCATCGGTCCCGAACAGCGGGTCCACGAGGAGCAGCTGCGTGCCGATGTTGGGGCGCCCCGTGCGGAGGGCGCGTTCAGCCATCAGCTTCGGCGACCGGATGTCGTTGCCCGTGAAGTAGCACACCAGCCGTCGACCGTGACGACGCAGGAAGGCGAACTCGAACTCCCTCTCGTCGTGATGGCCTTCGAGGTACGCGCCGCCGCCGACGTAGATGAACCCGGCCGCGCGTCGAGCGAGCCACGCGAGGAGGATCGGACCGCCGTACAAGCGTCGCCACGTCGCCCACCGTCCGCCGAGGGCGGTGCTCGTCGTCTGGATCACCGCGTCGTAGCGCACGTCGTAGAACCGGTTCCGCGCGTGGATCGCGGTGTACGAGCGCGGCAGTGCAGCGGCGATGTGCGTCGCCATGAGGGCGATGTCTTCGGGCCCGACGACCCAGTCGACCCTCTTCGCGAACAGCGCGAGCGGGGCGAACAGCCGGTAGCAGATGCGCAGCAGGAGCTTCTGCCGCGCGAAGATCCTCGTGTCGGTCACGATCGACGGCGGGGGATGCAGAACTTCACGTAGAAGCTCTTCGGCACGCGGTCGAGCTTCCACATCAGCCAGAAGAACGGACGGAGCACTTCGAACCGCCGCTTGTAGGTGTGGTAATCGGTGTATTCCTTGCGCGGCATAGTCATGACGCGATCGAACTCCGCGTCGTCGAAGCCGAGCCGCTTCTTGACCATCGCGATGAGATCGGGGTCGCCGACGCGCGGCTCTATGTACTGGGCGGCGGCGACCAGACGGTCCATCTGACCGGAGCGGACGAGCGCGGACAGCTCGATCTGGCGGAAGTTGATCCCGAACCGCGTCGGCAGGAAGTACGTGTGGTAGAACGCCGTGAAGCGGTTCTCGAGATGATGCCCGCCGTACCACTGCCACCCGAACTGGTCGTGGAGGAAGCGCTTGGCATCCTCCTTGTTGTAGTCGATCCAGTACAGCGGACGGGTGCGCTGGATGCGGCTGAACGCCGACCACTTCACGAAGTTCCAGAAGTCGAGGTTCGGATACGTCCTCATCGGCAGACGTCCGAACTTCTTGTGGACGCCCTTGATGTAGCCGCCATCCATGTAGAGCCATCCCATGGGGGAGATCCCCTCCGTGCGGAACGAGTGGCCCTCGACGATGTGACGGATGCCGTGCTGTTCGGCGGCCCGGTAGAGCACGCCCATGAATCCGATGTCGGTGGGCGCCTCGATGTCCTTGACGCCGGCGAGCATGAAGGAGTGGTAGATGTCGTCGTACTCGGCGTTGTCCACGACGTACGTCTCGAGATCGACTCCGAGTCTCTCGAGCACCGCGAAGATGTTCGACGTCGCCGTGGGGGAGTTCCACGTGTTGTCGAAGTGCACGGCCAGCGGTCGCACGCCCTTCGACACGAGCAGGTGTGCCAGATACGACGAGTCGGTGCCGCCGCTCACTCCCATGATGCAGTCGTACTTCTTGCCGCGGCCGGCGGACTTGAGCTCGGCGACGAAGCGATCCAGCGCCTCTTCGCTCCCGCTGCCGATCGGGTACTGCGCGTCGAGGGAGTCGTGCAGGTGGCAGTAGTAGCAGACGCCGTCGGCGTCGAAGGCGGCGCCGGGCACGTCGGCCGTGATGATGCATCGCGCGCAGACGTCGGCGGTCCGCAGGAACGCGTCGGCGGCGGCGAGGTCGACCTCGTGGGTCAGACCTTCCGACGCCGCCATGTCTCCGCGTCCCGCGAAAAGGTGCGCGAACAGCGCATCGATGCGGTCGCGGGTGGGGTAGTTGATCAACACGCTGTCGCGTCCGGCCTGCATGACGAACGAGGTGCCGGACGCGACGGCCGACGCCCCGGAGTGCTCGATGGGGGTCACGAGATCGTCGCGCGAGCCGACGCCGCCGTGCGCGATGACCGGAACGGTGGCCGTCTCGGCGATGCGGCGCACGAGCTCGAGGTCGACACCTGCGCGCGTGCCCTCGCGGTCGATCGACGTGACGAGGATCTCGCCGACTCCGACCTCCTCCGCCCGCCGGAGCCATTCGTCGAGATCGATTCCGGCGTCGCGGCGACCGCCCTCGACGAGAACCCGATAGTCCCCTCCCTCGTGGCGCACGTCGACGGCGCCCACGACGGCCTGCGCACCCAGCGTGCGGACCATGGCCTTCACGGCGTCCGGGTCGTCGATCAGCGCCGTGTTGACGACGATTTTCTCGATGCCGGTCGCGATGATCCGTTCGGCCTGGGCTGCGTCCGCGACGCCGCCGCCGTAGGCGAGCGGGATGAACGCCTCGGACACCAGCCGCTCGAGCAGCTCGAGCGGCGCGGCGGTCCGCGAGCGCGCGGCTCCGATGTCCAGGAGCATCAGCTCGTCGACCTCGAGGTCGTTGAAGATACTGATCACGTTGACGGGATCGCCCACGTAGCGCGGGTCGGCGAACTGACGCGTCTTGACCAGCCGCTCCCCTTCGAGGAGGAGGACCGGGATGATGCGGGGATAGACGTGCATCACAGGCTCGCTCCTGCGAAGTCGCGGAGGATCGCCAGGCCGAAGCGGTGGCTCTTCTCGGGGTGGAACTGGATGCCCAGGACGTTGTCCCGTTCGACGGACGAGGCGTAGCGGCGACCGTAGTCGGTCCACGTCAGCACGTCAGCCGGGTCGTCGACGTCGACGGCGTAGGAGTGCACGAAGTAGTACCTGCCGCCGCTGGAGAGCGCGGGTGCGATGCGCGACGGCTTGGCCGCCACCGCGGCGCTCCACCCCATGTGGGGCACGAGGAGTCGCGCGCCGTCGATCGAGGAGGGGAAGCGGTGTGCGCGACCTCCGATGAGTCCGAGGCCCGGACGCTCGCCCTCTTCGCTCCCGTCCATGAGGAGCTGCATCCCGAGGCATACGCCGGCCACGGGGATGCCGCGCCCGGCCGCGGTGCGGACGGCGTCACCGAGCCCGCTCTCGCTCAGGCGCTCGACCGCGCGGTCGAAGGCTCCCACGCCGGGCAGGATGACACGGTCCGCTGCGGCGACGATCTCGGGGTCGCCGGTGATCTCGGCGGTGTGACCGACCTTGGCGAGCGCGTTGCGCAGCGATCCGAGATTCCCGACGCCGTAGTCGACGACCGTCACATCGGGGCGGGTCATGCGGCCTCGCGACGGCTCGTCGCGACGCTATCGCGGAGCGCATCCACGATCGTGTCGAGGTCGTCGTCGGTGAGCTGCGGGTACAGCGGCAGAGTGAGCGCCTGGTGGTGCGCGCGCGTGGTCTCGGGGAGGGCATCGTCGGCGATGTCGAACCGCGCGCGGAAGTAGGGCTGCAGGTGCATGCCGTAGGTGCCCAGCGTGGTCTCCACATCCTTCGCCCGCATGGCGCGGATCACGGCGTCGCGGTCGATGTCGTCGTCGAGGCGGACGACGTACGACTGGTAGGTGTGCTCGATGCCCTCGGGCGCGACGGGCGCATGTACGCCGTCGAGACCCGCCAGACGTTCCGTCAGTTCGGCCGCGCGAGTGCGTCGACCGTGCAGGATCATCGGCAGCTTGCGCATCTGCGCGGATCCGATCGCCGCGTGCACGTCGCTCAGGCGATAGTTGAAGCCCGCCTCGACGAACTCCATGAAGAGCTCGCCCCGCACCGCGCCGTGCGCCCGCAGCACGGCGATCCGCTCGGCGAGCGCGTCGTCGTCGGTCGTGATCATCCCACCCTCCGCGGTCGTGATGATCTTGCGCGGATGGAAGGAGAACACGCCCGCGGTCGCCAGGGAACCCGCACCGCGACCGTGGTAGAGCCCGCCGAGGGCGCAGGCGGCGTCCTCGATGACGGGGAGGCCGTGACGATCCGCGATCGCGACGATCGGATCCATGTCGGCGCACAGTCCGAAGGCGTGTACGGGCATGACGGCCCGGGTGCGCTCGGTGATCGCGGACTCGAGGAGACCGGGATCGAGGTTGAAGGTGCTGCGCTGGATGTCGACGAAGACCGGCGTCGCGCCCTGCTGGATGACGGCGTTCGCCGTCGCGGGGAAGCTGAACCCGGGGATGACGACCTCGTCGCCCGGCTGGATGCCGAGGCCGACGAGGGCGAGGTGGAGGCCCGTCGTGGCCGAGCTGACCGCCTGAGCGTGCGTCGTTCCCGCGACCTCCGCGATCTCCCGCTCGAACCGCGCCGTGCGCGCGCCCTGCGTGAGGTAGCCCGATGCCAGCACTTCGCCGACGGCGGCGAGCTCCTGGTCGTCGAGGAGGGGGACGTTGAGCCTCATCGCAGAACCGACAGATACCAGTCGACCGTGCGGCGGAGGGCGTCGTCCGACAGCGTCGGCGTCTCGTGACCGAGGATGCCTGTCAGCTTCGAGACGTCGGCGAGGTGACGTCGTACGTCGCCGGGACGCTCCTCGGAGTGGAACGTCGGGTGATCGGGGCGGCCCATGATGCCCAGGATCCGCCGGACGAGTTCGTTGACGGACGTCTCGACGCCGGTTGCGACGTTGAGCACCTGACCACGGCACGCGGGGGAGTCGTGGATCCGGGCGATCAGGTCGGCGGTGTCTCCGGCGTAGATGAAGTCACGGGTCTGCTCGCCGTCCCCGTAGATCTCGATCGGCTCGCCCGCGAGCACGCGGCGCACGATGATCGGCACGATGCCCGCGTACGAACCTGGATTCTGACGCGGCCCGATGTTGTTGAAGGGACGGATCACTGTCGCATCGATGCCGAACGTCTGCACATACGACTCGATGATGTGGTCGGCGGCGGACTTGCTCGCCGCGTAGGGCGTGATCGCGTCGTGGGGGTGGCCCTCGTCCATCGGGATGTAGCGGGCGGACCCGTACGCTTCGGAGCTGGACACATGGACCAGGCGCTCGATGAGCCCGCGCCGGGCGATCTCGCAGAACGTCGTGGCGATCCCGACGTTCGTCTGCACCGTCCAGGCCGGGTAGGTGAGTGATGTCGGGAGGGGGATGACCGCGAGGTCGAACACGGTATCGACCTCATGGGCGGTGATCACGTCCTGCATGGCGGCGAGATCGGCGGCATCGAGCCGGATCACGTCGATGTCGGGGCGCACCTCGAGCGCATCGGACAGGTTGTCCATGCTGCCGAGGAAGAAGTTGTCGACGACGGTGATCCGGGACGGATCGTCCTGGATGAGTCGGTCCACCAGATGGCTTCCGATGAACCCGGCTCCACCGGTGACGAGGATCGACTTGGCCCGCACGGACATGGTCACATTTCCCAACGCGTAGAGTTCGAGTCGCGAATGGAGCGACGGCGCTCAATCCTATGCGACCCCTTGATCGATGACTGGAGGATTCGTGGACGAAGGCGCGGACGGGACGGATCGGACCTGGCACGGCATCCCTGAGAACGGCTACAACCCGCACGCCTGGATCATCGGGGAACCGGCGATCGGCGAGGGTGTCTGGATCGGCGCGTTCACGGTGATCGACGGCAGCGGCGGCCTGTCGATCGGAGACGGCTGCGACGTCTCGGCGGGGGTGCACATCTACAGTCATTCCACCGTCGCTCGGTGCGTCAGCGGACGGTCCCGATCGATCGAGCGCGCGGACACCAGCATCGGCGCGCACGTGTACCTCGGCGCGAACGCCGTCGTGCTCATGGGCGCACGTATCGGCGATCACAGCGTCGTGGCGGCCGGAGCAGTGGTCCGCGAACACACGGTGGCTCCGCCCTACAGCTTGCTCAAAGGGGTTCCCGCCGTCGTCGTGAAGGACGGCGCGCGCAAGTACGGCCCCGTCTAGACTCGCGATGTGAAGGTCGTGAGCGTCGTGGGTGCGCGTCCGCAGTTCGTCAAGCTCGCCCCCATCGATCGGGCCGCTCGCGCTGCCGGCCTGGACCACGTGATCGTCCACACCGGTCAGCACTACGACCCCCAACTCTCCGACGTGTTCTTCGAGGAGCTCGGGATCTCCGATCCCGAGATCCACTTGGGCGTGGGCTCGGGCTCTCACGGGGTTCAGACGGGAACCATGCTCGCCGCGCTCGACGAGGTGCTCGAGGCTCAGCGGCCGGACTGGGTCCTGGTATACGGAGACACGAACTCGACACTGGCGGCCGCGGTCAGTGCCGTCAAGCTGCACATCCCCGTCGCCCATCTCGAGGCCGGGCTGAGGTCGTTCAACCGCCGCATGCCGGAGGAGCACAATCGCGTCCTCACGGATCACGCCGCCGACCTGCTTCTGGCACCGACGGATGTCGCCATGCGACACCTGAGCGCGGAAGGGCTCGGAGAGCGTGCGGTGCTCGTCGGCGACGTGATGACCGACGTGCTTCTGGGCGCCCGTCGAGCCGCGCACGAGCGGCGGGGCGACCTTGCGCGAGATCTGGGACTGGCACTTGGCGGGTACTACCTCGCCACCATCCATCGCGCGGAGAACACCGACGACCCTGCGCGCCTGCGCAGCATCGTCGACGCCCTCGCCCGGCTCGATATGCCGGTCGTGCTCGTCGCACACCCGCGGCTGATCGCGCGCGCCGATGCGGCGGACATCCGACTGGATGCCGGATCGATCCGCCTGAGCACCCCGCTTCCGTATTCGGGCCTGATCGCCGCCGCCCTGGGAAGCGCGGGGGTGGTCACCGATTCCGGAGGGCTTCAGAAGGAGGCGTTCCTCCTGCGCGTCCCGTGCACGACCGTGCGGACGGAGACCGAGTGGGTCGAGACCGTCGAGCTCGGCTGGAACGTCCTCGCCGCAGACTCCGCGGAGATCGCTGCGGCGGTGACGCGGCCGGCTCCGTTGGATACCGACGCGACGCCGTACGGCGACGGACGAGCTGCAGAGCGGACGATCTCGGCGCTCTTCGCGGCACGGTGACCGTGGCGCCGGAGGCGGTCGCGCGACTCGCATAGGCTGGAGGGATGCGCATCGCAGTCATCGCGCTCGGCAAGATCGGGCTTCCGTTGGCCGTGCAGTTCGCCCTCGCGGGTCACGACGTGGTCGGCGTCGACGTCGACTCCGCCACTGTCGAGGCGGTCAACGCCACGTCGAGGACGTATCCGCTGGAGGCCGGCCTCGACGAGGCGCTCCGCGAGGTCGTGGCCGACGGCAGGCTGACGGCGACCGACGACTACGCGGTCGCCGTCCCCGATGCCGATGTCGTGGTCGTCGTCGTGCCGCTCGTCGTCGACGAGATGACGGGCAAGCCCGACTTCGCCTGGATGGACGACGCGACCCGCCGGATCGCGGCTCACCTCAGCGCCGGCACGGTGGTGTCGTACGAGACCACTCTTCCCGTGGGCACCACCCGGCGTCGCTGGAAGCCGATGCTGGAAGAGCTCTCGGGTCTTCGCGAGGGCGAGGACTTCCACGTGGTCTTCTCGCCGGAACGCGTCCTCACCGGGCGGGTGTTCGCCGATCTGCGGCGCTATCCGAAATTGATCGGCGCGCTCTCCACCGCAGGCGCCGAGCGTGCCCGCGCGTTCTACGAGGCCGTGCTCCAGTTCGATGAGCGCGCCGACCTCGCCCGGCCGAACGGCGTGTGGGATCTGGGCTCTGCAGAAGCCGCCGAGATGGCCAAGCTCGCCGAGACGACCTATCGCGACGTCAACATCGGCCTCGCGAACCAGTTCGCGATCTTCGCGGGCGACCACGGCATCGACGTGCACCGCGTCATCGAGGCCTGCAACTCGCAGGTGTTCAGTCACATCCACAGACCCGGCATCGCCGTCGGCGGACACTGCATCCCCGTCTACCCGCGACTCTACCTCGACTCCGATGCGGATGCCGATATCGTGCGGACGGCCCGCGCCTACAACGCGTCGATGCCGGAGCGGCTGGTCGGCCGGGCCGAATCGATGATGGGCAGCCTCCGAGATGTGCGCACCGTCGTCCTGGGCGCTTCGTACCGCGGCGGTGTGAAGGAGACCGCCTTCTCCGGCGTCTTCCCGACCGTCGACGCGTTGCGCTCGAGGGGCGCGGTCGTCCGCGTGCACGATCCCCTGTACACCGATGACGAGCTTCGCACCCTCGGTCTGGAGCCGTATACGCTCGGGCAGCCGGTCGACGTCGCGGTCCTGCACACCGACCACGCCGCATACCGCTCGCTCGGCGCGGACGACCTGCCAGGCATCCGCCTGCTCGTCGACGGCCGCAACGTCACTGATGCGGCACGCTGGCGGGGCGTCCCGCGACTCGTGCTGGGCGACGGGACGACGGGCGTGGGCGCGGCCGGATGATCCGACCGCGCCTGTCGGCGCGTACCGCTCAGCCGATCTGGCGCATTCCGCTCCAGCCCCAGCCCACGGCGTTCCCCGAGATCCAGCCGCCGGATCCGTCGCCGCCGTAGAGCAGAAGCGTTCCGTCGGAGGTGCGGGCGAGCACATCCGAGGTTCCGTTCCCGTCGAAGTCGCCGGCGCTGAAGATCGACGTGAAGGCGTGCCATCCGTACCCGATCGCCCGAGGGGTGCCCCACCCCCAGTCGCCTGTCGTCGGATACAGCCAGAGCGTGCCATTGGGCTGACGGGCGATGATGTCCCCTCGGCCGTCGCCGTTGAAGTCGCCGGCGTAGAAGACGAAGTCCATCATCGACCAGCCGTTGCCGATCTTGTACCCGCCGCCGAGCCATCCACCGGCACCGTCGCCGACGTAGAGGTAGAGGTCTCCGCCGGGGGTGCGGCCAATGACGTCGGGTTTGCGGTCGCCGTTGAAGTCGATCCCGCCGATCAGCTGGGAGAACATGCCCCAGCCGTTGCCGATCCGGGTCGCCGCGGCGTACCCGCCGCGCCCGTCGCCGGGAACCAGCATCAGGTCGCCGTTCGCCTCGACGCGGGCGATGTCGGGGCGTCCGTCACCGGTGAAGTCCCCGAGCGTCGTGAACCCTCGCGACCATCCGCTCGCGACGGTGGACGATCCCTTCCAGCTGGCCGCCCCGTTGCCGGTGTAGACCATCAGGTCGCCCGTCGAGGTGAGAGCGAGCACGTCGGGGCTGCCGTCGCCGTCGATGTCGCCGGCGCCGCCCGGGAGGGACTGCGTCGGGCTTCCCACACCGAAGATCTGCACCCAGTACGTGCGATAGCAGGTGCCGGTCGCGAACCCGACCCCCAGACCCGTGTAGCGGGAGTCGAGGATGTTCGCGCGATGCCCGGCCGAGGCCATCCAGGCGGCCATCACGGAGGGCGGGGAATCCTGTCCCGCGGCGATGTTCTCGCCGGTGTACTTCCACCCGGCCGGGATCGTGCGCTGGTCGCGCCATGCCGATGAGCTGTGCGCGAAGGTGCAAGAACTCGCCAGGTAGCGCGCCCACTCGCCGGCCGCCGCGTCGAGCGCTGCGTTGCTGACGAGCGGCGCGAGTCCGGCTTTGGCGCGTTCGGCGTTGGTCAGATCGAAGACCTGACGGGCGGTCCCGCCGGCGGCGACCGCCGGAGAAGGAGCCAGAGCGGCACCGGCGGCGAGCAGTGCGACGAGGAGGACGGTCAGCGCGCGGGCGCGCAGGCGGAAGCCGTGGTGGGGAGACACATTCGTGACGATAGCGATTCGAGGGCCGCTGATGCCACCGCCACGCTACAGATAGTCGCGAAGCGAGTCCGCGGAGGGCCGCGGGGAGAAGCCGGTCGACTCGATCCGAGCGAGGTCGAGCACCGAGTTGCGCGGCCTCGGCGCCACCGGTGCGGTGGCCGAGGCGAAGTACTCGTCGGTGGAGACGCCCGTCACGCGCGACGGGTCGTGGCCGGTCAGTTCGAAGACCCGGCGGGCGATGTCCGCCCACGAGGTGGGCTCCCCGCTCCCCGTGAGGTTGTACACGCCGAATGCGGCGCCCGTCTCGAGCAGGTGACGGATGCCGCGCGCGATGTCGTCGGTGAAGGTCAGACGGCCGATCTGATCGTCGACCACGCGTGGGTCGATCCCGCGCTCGGCGAGGGAGGCCATGGTGCGTACGAAGTTCTTGCCCTCGCCGATCACCCACGAGGTGCGCACCACGTAGTGGCGGGGGACGGCGACCACGATCGCGTCCCCGGCGGCCTTCGTCTGCCCGTACACCCCGAGCGGGCACACGGCGTCGTCTTCGCGGTACGGGCGGTCGAGGGTGCCGTCGAACACGTAGTCGCTCGACACGTGTACGAGCGTGACCCCGTTCGCGGTCGCGATCCTCGACAGCACGCCCAGACCGGTGACGTTCGCCGCCCACGCCTCCCGGCGGCCCTCGGCCGTCTCCGCGACATCGACGGCGGTGTACGCGGCGGCGTTGACGATCGCGCCGTAGTCGCGCCAGCGACGCGCGGAGGCGGCATCCGGATCCGTCAGATCGAACTCCGCGCGCGTCGCGAACTCGATGTGCGCGGCGTCGCCGAACTCCGCGCGCAGGGCGAGACCGAGCTGGCCGCCCGCGCCCACCACGAGCACCTTCTTCGGCGGGACGGGCGTCACGTCGGCGAGGCGGGGATGGGCGAGGTCCTTCGCGGAGATCTCGACGTCGGACAGCGGGATCGGCCAGGCGATCCCCGCGGTCTCGTCCGCGAGGTTGAGGAACGAGTACTCGGCGGTCGGAGACCAGTGGTCGTTCACGAGGTAGGCGTACGCCGTGTCGGGCTCGAGGGTCTGATACGAGTTGCCGACTCCTCGGGGCACGAAGATGGCCCGAGACGGATCGAGCTCGATCGTGAAGACCGCGCCGAACGAGGGTCCTTCGCGCAGGTCGACCCACGCGCCGAAGATCCTGCCCGTGGCGACCGAGACCCACTTGTCCCACGGTTCGGCGTGGATGCCGCGGGTCGTGCCGACCGCGTCGTTGAACGAGATGTTGTTCTGGACCGGCCCGAAATCGGGCAGTCCGAGAGTCGTCATCTTCTCGCGCTGCCAGTTCTCCTTGAACCAGCCGCGGGAGTCGCCGTGCACGGGAAGGTCGAACACCACCAGCCCCGGGATCGTCGTCTCGGTGATCGCGAGTTGCTTTCCGAACTCCGTCATCACTGACCCTTGCTCGCGTAGAACGCCTCGACGCCCTCCTTCGCGGGGGCCCACCACGCTTCGTTGTCGCGATACCACCGGATGGTGGCGGCGAGCCCGGCCTCGAAGTCGCCGTACGACGGCGACCAGCCGAGCTCGGTGCGCAGCTTCGTCGAGTCGATCGCGTAGCGCAGGTCGTGACCGGCGCGATCGGTGACGTGGTCGTAGGCGTCGGCCGGCTGACCCATCTCGGTGAGGATGAGCTCGACGACGTCCTTGTTGTTCTTCTCGCCGTCGGCTCCGATGAGGTAGGTCTCGCCGATCTCGCCGTTGTCGAGGATCGTCAGGACCGCGGAGGAGTGGTCGTCGGCGTGGATCCAGTCGCGCACGTTCTCGCCCTTGCCGTAGAGCTTGGGGCGGATGCCGCGCAGCACGTTCGTGATCTGTCGCGGGATGAACTTCTCGACGTGCTGGTACGGACCGTAGTTGTTCGAGCAGTTCGAGATCGTCGCCCGGACGCCGAACGAGCGCACCCAGGCGCGCACCAGCAGGTCGCTGCCCGCCTTGGTCGACGAGTACGGCGACGACGGGTTGTAGGGCGTGTCCTCGGTGAAGCGCGCGGGGTCGTCGAGCTCGAGGTCGCCGTACACCTCGTCGGTGGAGATGTGGTGGAAGCGGCGGTCGTGCCGGCGGGCGGCCTCCAGCAGCGTGTAGGTGCCGATGATGTTCGTGTCGAGGAACGGGCGCGGATCGTGCAGCGAGTTGTCGTTGTGCGACTCGGCCGCGTAGTGCACGACCGCGTCGACGTCGGCGAACAGCCCGTCCACGAGCGCGGCGTCGGCGATGTCGCCCTCCACGAAGGTCACCCGGTCGGCGGGGAGTCCGTCCAGAGACGCGCGGTTCCCGGCATACGTGAGCTTGTCGAGCACCGTGACGTGGTGGTCGGTGCGCTCGACGACGTGGTGGACGAAGTTGGAGCCGATGAACCCGGCGCCGCCGGTGACGAGCAGGCGGGACATCAGCGGCCTCTTTCGAGCGTCTCGAGCAGGTAGGTGCCGTAGCCGGACTTCACGAGCTTCTCGGCGCGTGCGCGCAGTGCGTCGTCGTCGAGGAAGCCCTGCCGCCACGCGACCTCTTCGGGCACGCCGATGCTGAGTCCGGTGCGGCGCTGGATCGTGCGGACGTACTCGGCGGCGTCGGTCATCTGGTCGAACGTGCCCGTGTCGAGCCAGGCGGTCCCGCGGGGGAGCACCTCGACCTGCAGTTTGCCGCGCTCGAGGTATCTCCGGTTCACGTCGGTGATCTCGTACTCGCCGCGCGGCGACGGCTCGAGGTCGTGCGCGATGGCGACGACGTCGTTGTCGTAGAAGTAGAGACCGGGCACGGCGTAGTTGCTCTGGGGGGCGGCGGGCTTCTCCTCCAGAGAGACGGCGCGTCCTTCGCCATCGAACTCGACCACGCCGTACGCGCCGGGCTCGGCCACCCAGTAGGCGAACACCGCACCCCCGTCGACGTCCGCGTAGCGCTTGAGCTGAGTGCCCAGACCCGGGCCGTACAGCAGGTTGTCCCCCAGCACGAGAGCGACTTTGTCGCCTCCGATGAAGTCCGCCCCGATCGTGAACGCCTGAGCGAGGCCGTCCGGCGACGGCTGCTGGGCGAACGTGATCGAGACCCCGAACTGGGATCCGTCACCCAGCAGGCGCTCGAAGAACGGAGCGTCGTGCGGGGTGGTGACGATCAGGATGTCGCGGATTCCCGCGAGCATCAACGTCGACAGCGGGTAGTAGACCATCGGCTTGTCGTAGACCGGGATCAGCTGCTTGGACACGCCGAGCGTGATCGGATGGAGGCGGGTCCCCGAGCCCCCCGCGAGAATGATGCCCTTCACTCCTCAATCCTGGCACAGCGGCCATCGGACCAGCGAGCGCCTGGGCGGTCTCCCAGACGCTCGCGGATAGTGTGGACGGCGGGATTCCGCCGCATGGGCCGTCGCGATCCCGATCGGCGAGAGGAACCCTGACGGTGCTGGAGATGTTCGGGGCGGCAGGCGTGGGTGTCGCACTGCTGCTCGTGCTCGGACTGCCCCTCGCGTGCGCGAGCGGCCTCCGCGGCTACTGGATGCTGGGCGCCGCGCCCGCTTTCGCGATGACGATGATCGCCGGGACCTCGGTCATCGCCCCCTGGGTGGGCGCGCCGTGGTCGGTGCTGCCTGTGATGGCGGTGACGGTCGTCGTGGGGGCCGGCATCCTCGTCGCTCGGCGGATGATCAGAACGCGCACGACGTCGGAGCCGGCCGAACCATCGCGCCCCTCCTCGGGTGTGTGGCTGACCCTGGCGCTCGTCGTCGCCGCGGTCGTCATCGGCGCCCGCATGATCGAGGTGATCGGCGCGCCGGGCAACATCTCCCAGACGTTCGACAACATCTTCCATCTGAACGGCATCCGGTTCATCCTCGACGGCGGGAACGCCTCCCCGCTGCGTCTGGGATACATGACCAGTCCCGATGGGAGCCTGCCCTTCTATCCGGCTGTCTGGCACGCCTTCACGAGCCTGATCGTCCAGTTGACGGGCGTCTCCATTCCGGTCGCCGTCAATGCCGCCATGCTCACGACCTCGGCGTTCATCTGGCCGATCTCGATCGTGCTGCTCACGCGCACCCTGTTCGGCGGTCGACCCGCCTACACGGTCGCCGCGGCGCTGGTCGCGGCATCCATCCCCGCCTTTCCGATGCTCCTGATGGACTACGGCGTCCTGTACCCGCTGCAGCTGAGCCTCGCACTGCTCCCCGTCGCGCTCGCCGCCACGCTCGCGCTGCTCCGGATCAGCCCCGTCCGTGCGCCCCGGGGGGTCGGGTGGTGGGCGCTGATCCTGGTGGGCGCCATCCCGGGCATGACACTCGCGCATCCGGGGGCGTTCGTGGCCTGGCTCGCCCTGTCGGTGCCGATGGTGCTGCTGGCCGCATGGCGTGCGTGGCGCGCGGCGGCGACGCGGGGACGGGTGATGATCGGCGCCGGCGTCGTGGTGTACGCCGTGGTGGGCGCCGTGCTGGTGCGGGTGCTCCGCCCGCCGGCGGAGGCCCGCGGGTGGCCGGTGTCGATGTCGATCCCGGATGCCTTCTGGACAGTGGCCTCGGTGTCGATGTGGTACCTCGTTCCCGCGGTCGTCATCGCGCTCTCCGTCGTCGCGGGCATCGTCTGGGCCGTCGTCGACCGCAGAGCGCCCGGTCTGCTGGCGATGGCCATGTACCTGGTCGCGGTTCTCCTGTTCGTGACGGTCGCGGCCCTGCCGTGGCCTGCGCTGCGGGACGCACTGACGGGCAGCTGGTACAACAACCTGCCTCGCATCGCCTCGATCCTCGCCATCGCGATGGTTCCCGTCGCGGCGTACGGTCTCGGACGCACGTGTACGGCGCTGTCGTCGCTGCGTCCTCTTGCCGGTTCGCCGCGGTGGGTGCCGGCCGCCCTCGGCGCGGTGGCCGGCACGGCGGTCCTGGCGGGCATGCAGCTCCCGGTGATGCCGTCGGCGGTCTCCTGGGCCCAGCCCCTCTACGCGCTGGACGCGGCCTCGCCGCTGCTGACCGCCGACGAGTACGCCCTGCTCACGCGCATCCCCGACCATGTGCCCGAGGGCGTCGCGATCGCGGGGAGCCCGTGGACGGGCGCCTCCCTCGCCTCGGCGATCGGCGGACGGCCGGTCCTGATGCCGCACACGCTGATGGTGATCACCGATGAGGTCGCGCAGGTCAACGACGGCCTCGACACCGCGACGCCCGGTTCGGCCGTCTGCGCAGCCGTGCGCGACCTCCACGTCGGATTCGTCCTCGACTTCGGTGGCCAGGAGGTGCACAACGGCGTCCACGATTTCCCCGGGTTCGACGCGCTCGCGCAGTCGGACCGGGTGCGCCTCGTCGACGAGCAGGGGGCGGCCCGGCTCTACGAGGTCGTCGCGTGCGGATGACCGCACGGACCCGCCGCACCGCTCGGCTAGAGTGGGGGCCACTATGACGGGTGCTGTCGACCGCGTGCTGATCCTCGTGCCCGCCTGGAACGAGTCTCGGAATGTCGGCACCACCGTGCGCGAGATCCTCGCGAGCTGCCCCGACCACGACGTGGCGGTCATCGACGACGGCTCGTCGGACGACACCGCCGCCGTGGCCCGCGCCGCGGGCGCGACGGTCCTCTCGCTGCCGTTCAACCTCGGCGTGGGCGGCGCCATGCGCACCGGGTTCACGTACGCGCAGCGGATGGGGTATCGCAAGGCGATCCAGGTCGACGCCGACGGTCAGCACAACCCCGCCGACATCGATCGCGTCCTCGCCGGGCTCGACATCGCCGACATCGCGATCGGGGCGCGGTTCAGCGACGTCGGCGACTACGAGGTCCGCGGACCGCGGAAATGGGCGATGCGCTTCCTCGCCTCGGTCATGTCACGGGTCGCGCACACGCGCCTCACCGATGTCACCAGCGGGTTCCGCGCCGCGGGTCCGCGCGCCATCGACCAGTACGTGCGCTATTACCCCGCGGAGTACCTGGGGGACACCCTCGACTCGCTCGTCGCCGCCTGCCACGAAGGGCTCACCGTGACACAGGTCCCCGTGGCCATGCGTCCGCGCCTGCACGGACGCCCCAGTCAAGGCCCGATCGGCGCGTCGATCTATCTGCTGCGTTCCGTCTTCGCGCTGCTGCTGGCCGTCATGCGCCGCCCGCGCGGCGTCCGACCGGATGCGGTGGCATCGTGATCGTCCTCGGCGGGATCGTCCTGGCGGTCGTGCTGCTCGTGATCGTGATCTGGATGCTGCTCACCCGCAAACTGCGCGAGAAGTACGCCGTGCTGTGGCTCGTGCTGGGCGTGGTGGTGCTCGTGCTGGGCCTGTTCCCGCAGCTGCTTCTCGGTCTCACCAGCGCGCTGGGCGTGCAGCTCCCGGTCAACCTCCTGTTCGCCATGGCGATCGTCCTTCTGCTCGGGGTCGCGCTGCACCTGTCGTGGGAGCTGTCGCAGGCCGAGGAGGAGATCCGGCGGACGGCCGAGGAGGTCGCGATCCTCCATACCCGCGTCGACGCGCTCGCCGAGGAGCTCCGATCCCTGCGCGAGGCGCAGGACCACGCGGCGCCCGACTCCCCGAGCGGTGCACGCGGTGACGACGCGCAGCCCTGAGCGGCGCTTCGGCGGTCTGACCCTCATCCTCATCGCGACGGCGGTCGCGGGTGCGGTCGGCTACGTCATCCAGCTGCTCGCCCCCGCGCTGCTGGGAGATGCCGAGGCGTACCTGGGGTTCTCGGTCTTCTGGTCGACGCTCTACCTGTTCGTCTCCGCGATCGCGGGCGTGCAGCAGGAAGTGACCCGCGCCACCCATCCCTCCCCGACGCCATCGCGATCGACCACGCTGCGCACCGTCACGCTGGCCGGGGGAGCGGTCCTCGTGGTGGTCGCCGTGATCGTCGGTCTCCTGCTCGGCCCCGGGGCCTTCTCCGCGGCCCCCGTCGCGTTGACCGCCTGGTTCGCGGTGGGCATCGTCGGCTACCTCCTGTCGGCGGTCCTGGCGGGTGTGCTCTACGGCCTCGAGCTGTGGCGCGAGATCGCCCTCCTGACGGTCGCGGACGCGCTGATCCGCGGCATCCTCACGACCATCGCCCTCGTGCTGCACGCCCCGCCGGCGATCCTCGGGGGAGCGATCGCGACGCCCTTCGTCCTCGCGTTCGGGCTTGTCTGGCTGGTGGCCCGACACCGGGTGGTCGGGCGCTTCGCCCTGGACGTCGCCGCGCGCCGGCTCCTGGTCAACACCTCGACGACGGTGCTGGCCGCAGCGGCGACGGGGGCCATGGTGACCGGCCTGCCTCTGCTCCTCCGCTCGACGATGCCCGATGTTCCGGCGGTCGCCCTCGCCTCTCTCGTCATGGCCATCACGATCACCCGAGCGCCGCTGATCGTCCCGCTGATGGCCCTGCAGAGCTATCTCATCGTGGAGTTCCGCAAGGCGGGCACCTCGCTCTGGCCGCGTCTCGCGCGCTATCTCGCGGTCGCGGTCGCGGTCGCCGCGCTCGCCGCCGTGCTCGGGGGGCTCCTCGGGCCCTGGGTGGTCGACGTGTTCTCCGGCGGCAAGTACGCCATCGACGCGTGGACCGGAGTCGTGGTCGTCGTGAGCGCCGGGCTCGTGTCGATGATGTGCCTGACCGGCCCGGCCCTCCTGAGCGAGGCGCGACACGGCGTCTACGTGTCGGGATGGGCGGTCGCCGCGCTCGCCACCGTGGCGCTGCTCCTGCTCCCCGTGCCGACCGGTCTGCGCATCGATCTGGCGCTGATCGCCCCCGCCCTCGTCGGCTTGATCGTGCACCTGGGAGGCATCCGCCGACCCGGCGGCACCCCCCGCGCTCAGGGAGCGCCGGAGGCGCTCGGGTAGAGTGTTCGCAGCGTCGGCAGCGCGCCGCGCATCAGGAGAAACCATCGCCATGACCTCAACTTCCGCACGCAAGCGCGCCCTCATCACCGGTATCACCGGCCAGGACGGCAGCTACCTCGCAGAGCTTCTGCTGGAGAAGGGCTACGAGGTCCACGGACTCATCCGCCGGTCCTCGTCGTTCAACACGCAGCGCATCGACCACGTCTACCAGCCCGCGCAGGCCGAGGATCACCGCTTGTTCCTGCACTTCGGCGATCTGTCCGACGGCTCCCGCCTGGTCACGCTCCTCAACGAGATCCAGCCGCACGAGGTCTACAACCTCGCCGCCCAGTCGCACGTGCGCGTGAGCTTCGACGAGCCCGAGTACACCGGCGACGTCACGGGCCTGGGCAGCATCCGTCTCCTCGAGGCGATCCGGGCCGCGAAGATCGAGACGCGCTTCTACCAGGCCTCCAGTTCGGAGATGTTCGGGGCGACCCCGCCGCCCCAGCACGAGGAGACCCCGTTCTATCCGCGCTCGCCGTACGGCGTCGCGAAGGTGTACTCGTACTGGATCACGCGGAACTACCGCGAGGCGTACGACCTCTTCGCCGTCAACGGCATCCTGTTCAACCACGAATCCCCTCGCCGCGGCGGCACGTTCGTCACCCGCAAGATCACCCGAGCCGTCGCGCGGATCAAGGCGGGCCTGCAGTCCGAGCTCTACCTGGGCAACCTCGACGCCGTCCGCGACTGGGGCTACGCACCCGAGTACGTCGAGGGCATGTGGCGGATGCTGCAGCACGACGAGCCCACCGACTACGTCCTGGCGACCAACACGGCGTACACGGTGAAGGACTTCCTGAGGTTCTCGTTCGAGCACGTCGGGCTGGATTGGGAGAAGTACGTCCGCTTCGACGAGCGCTACCTGCGACCGACCGAGGTCGACGCCCTCATCGGCGACTACGGCAAGGCCAAGAGCCTGCTCGGCTGGGAGCCGAAGGTGCACACGCCGCGCCTCGCGCAGATCATGGTCGACGCGGACGCCTCGGCGCTCGAGGTCGAAGGCAGCCATTTCGTCGACCAGGTGCAGAGCTGATCCCAGGTGCACGTTCTGCTCACGGGCGGCGGGGGGATGCTCGCCTCCAGCATCGCGGAGGCGTGGGCCTCCCGGCGTCCTGACGACGCTCTGACGGTTCTTTCTCGACGCGACGTCGACCTGAAGGACGCCGCGGCGACCCGCTCGGCGATCTCCGCGGCCGCGCCCGACACGGTGATCCACACGGCGGCCTTCGTGGGCGGCATCGGCGACAAGACGGCGCGCCCGCTCCCTTATCTGCTCGACAATCTGCGCATCGACGCCTCGGTGCTCGACGCGGTGGTGGCCGAAGAGGTGCCGGGCTACCTGTACACGGCGTCGGCGGCGGCGTACCCGGCGTCGGCTCCGAACCCGATCGTCGAGGATGCGCTGTTCGCGGGGCGCCTCGAGCCGGCGAACGAGGGGTACGGCCTGGCGAAGCTGGCCGGCCTGACCGCCGTCGGCTACGCCGCGCGTCAGACCGGGCGCGCCTATCGGGCCATCCTGCCCTCCAATCTGTACGGGCCGCGGGACACCTTCGACCCGACCCGGTCGCATCTGATCGCCTCGACGATCTTCAAGGCCCATTCCGCGCGCGAGGCCGGCAGCGACCAGGTGGAGGTGTGGGGGGACGGCACCGCCCGCCGCGAGTTCACCTACGCCCCCGACCTCGCCGCGTGGATCGCGGACGCGATCGACGATCTCGCCGACTGGCCGGTCCACATGAACGTCGGAGCGGGCGTCGATCACTCGATCCGCGACTTCTACGAGATCGCCGCGGCCACCGTCGGGTTCGACGGGGAGCTGGCTTTCGACCCGACCAAGCCGAGCGGTGTTCCGCAGCGGCTCATCGACTCCACGCTCGCCCGGCAGCACGGCTGGGCACCGCGCACCGACATCCGCGAGGGAATGGCCGCCTGCTACGCGTCCTTCCTCGCCCGCACCGCCACGGGAGACCTCCGATGACCACCACCCCCGCCTACCCGCTCGCCACCTCGACCTGGGACGAGGCGGAGTACGCCGCGCTCCAGCGCGTGATCGAGAGCGGCCGCTTCACCAACGGACCGGTGGTCAGGGAGTTCGAGGCGGCCTTCGCCGCGCACTTCGGCGCCGCGTTCGGCGTGATGGTCAACTCGGGCAGCTCTGCGAACCTCATCGCGATCGCGGCCGCCGTGGTCGACCCCCGCATCGACCTCAACCGCGGCGACGAGGTGCTGGTTCCTGCCGTGTCGTGGCCGACGACCTACTATCCGCTCACGCAGCACGGTCTGCGCCCGAAGTTCGTCGACATCGACGTCGACACCCTCAACATCGACCTCGACCTCGTCGAGGCATCGATCGGCCCCCGCACGAAGGCGATCTTCGCGGTCAACCTCCTCGGCAACCCCAACGACTTCCCCCGCCTGCGCGCGATCGCCGAGCGGCACGGTCTGGTCCTGCTGGAGGACAACTGCGAGTCGCTCGGTGCGGTCAAGGACGGCATCAACGCCGGCACGGCGGGCCTCGCGGGCACCTTCAGCTCGTTCTTCTCGCACCACATCGCGACGATGGAGGGCGGCATCATCCTCACCGATGACGAGCAGCTCTACCAGGAGATGATCTCGCTGCGCTCGCACGGCTGGACGCGAGAGCTCCCGTCGTCCAACCACGTCCACGACAAGAGCGGCGACGCCTGGGACGACCTGTTCCGCTTCGTCCTCCCGGGCTACAACGTGCGGCCGATCGAGATGGAGGGCGCGCTCGGCCTGGAGCAGCTCAAGAAGGTGCCCGCGCTCATCGCGGGCCGTCGCGACAATGCCGCGTACTTCCTCGAGCGGTTCGCCGGGATCCCCAGCGTCCGCACGCAGCGGGAGACGGGCGAGAGCAGCTGGTTCGGGTTCTCGATGGTGCTCGAGGGCGCGCTGGCCGGACGCCGTACAGAGCTCGTGCGGGCGTTCTCCGAGGCGGGCATCGAATCCCGGCCGATCGTGGCGGGCAACTTCACGCGCAACCCCGTCATGGCCCACCTCGACGCCGTCGTTCCCGACGCCCTGCCCGCGGCGGACAAGATCGACGTGGACGGCCTGTTCATCGGCAACCACCACTATCCCGTGCGCGAGGGCATCGACCTCGTCGCCGAGACCGTGGAGCGCGTCGCCGGCTCGTGAGACGGATGCCTCGGGGCGGTGCCGCCGCCTCGAGTCGGGGTCAGCGCCTGCGCCCGGCGGCGAGCGCCTTCTCGAACGATTCGAGCGTGCCCCGCGCCGTGCGCTCCCACGAGAACAGCGCGGCGCGCTCGTACCCGCGCTCCGTCAGGTCGCCGAGGATGTCCGGCCGCGTCGCGGCGGTCGTCATCGCGGCCGCGATCGAGGAGAGGTCGTTCGGGTCGGTGAACAGGGCCACGTCGCCGACCACCTCGCGATAGACCGGCAGATCGCTGATCATCACCGGAAGGCCGGCCATCATCGCCTCGAGCGCAGGCAACGAGAATCCGTCCGCGAACGAGGGCATCGCCAGCACGGTCGCCGTCGAGTAGAGCTCGCGCATCTCGTCGTCGTCGACCCACGACTTCAGCTCGACCCAGTCCTGCATCCCCGTCTCCTCGACGACGGCCCGCAGCGGATCGTCGCCGTGGCTGCCCGTGACGATCACCCGAGGACGGTGCTCGGGGGCGACGAGGGGGAGCGCGCGGATCAGGGAGGGCCAGTTCTTGTGGGGCCGGCGGTTGCCGGTGGCCAGGACCATCGGTCCGTTCTCCGAGGCGCGCGAGCGGTCGGCTCCGGGCACGCTCGAACCCGCGAGGGGGACGAGGTCGATGCGGTCGGCCGGCACCTTCAGGTAGCGGATGATCGCCTGCCGCGACTCCTCGCTGATCGTCAGGACGCGCGTCGCGTTCCGGGCGGTGAGCCGCTCGATCGCCTTCACCGGCTCGGTGTACAGCGGCGTCGACATGTACTGGGGGTGACTCCAGTAGAGCATGTCGTGCATCGAGATCACCGCGGGCATGCTCGTGCGCCACGGACCCAGGGTCATGGGGGAGTGCAGGAGGTCGGCGCCTGCCTTCGCGGCGGCACGGCCGCACGTGAGCTCGCCCCACGCCCACGCGAAGCGGTTCTCGCCGCTGATCCCCGATGCGATGGCCTCGCCCGGGAACCACGAGCGGTCGAGCTGCCAGCCCTCCGTGCTGAAGTAGCCGATGTACTCGTGCTCGGGGGCGAGGCGCCCCAGCTCGCGATAGAGCTGGCGGGCGTAGATCTCCATGCCCCCCTTCTTGCCGGTCAGGGAGAGCAGGTCGACGAAGATCCGGGCCATGTCAGGTACTCGATTCGGAGACGGGGGCGCCGGAGCGGGCGACGGGGACGGCGCGACCGCGACGCGTGACGCGCATGACGGGGCGCTCGACGAGGAACCAGCTCGCGGCCGCGAAGACGAGGGTGGCGAGCACGTTGACCGCCATGAAGCCCCAGATCCCCAGGCCCGCGGCTCCGACGAGCACGAGCAGCTGGGCGGTCGGCCATGCGTAGATGTAGAAGCCGTACGACACGTCGTGCGTCGCGATCAACCGGGGCTGCCGCACCACCGTGCTGAGCCACAGCAGGCCGTAGGCGAGGAGGGGGGCGGCGAGCTGGCCGCCGAATCCCGGCACCAGGATGATCGGGACGGCCGCCGCGATCAGGCTGGCGATGCCGACCCAGGTGCGCATGCCCCAGCGATCGAAGACGACGTACGCCACGACGCCGCCGAGGAAGAAGGGGAGCAGCTTGAACAGGAGGCCGAAGCTGGCATCCAGGCCCAGCCGCCCCCAGAATCCCATCGTCGCGTGGATGCCCACCGAGACGACCCACAGGGCGATCGGGAACCAGACCGTCTTGCGGAAGATCGCGAGGAAGCCGAGGGTCCACACGATGATGTAGCAGAAGAACTCGTAGTAGAGCGTCCACAGCGACCCGTTCCAGGCGCCGGGGTAGGGGACCGTGCCCAGCGTCCACGAGATGTTGTACGAGTTGATCTGCAGTCCGATGTTCGCCCAGATGTACTCGAGCGGGGTGACCGGCGTCGTGAAGAACCCGCCCAGCTCGCCGCGCTCGATGAGGCCTGCGACGGGGGCGAAGACGAAGGCGGTGACGACCAGGCAGACGAGGAACGCGGGATAGATGCGAGCGATGCGATGCACGAGGAACTCGCCGGTGCCGTGACGCAGCCGGCTGCCCGTGATCAGGAACCCGCTCAGGACGAAGAACCCGGCGACCGCCCATCCGCCCAGGTTCTCGCCGTGCAGCATCGGACCGGTGCCGTTGCCGGTGATGTAGAACGCGTGGGCGAACAGCACCGCCGCCGCCAGGATCAGACGGAAGAGGTTGAGGCTGTTGCGGCTGTGCGGGAAGGCGCGGCTCGACGTGGGGGCCGTGACCATTACTTGAGCAGACTCCGCTCCGCCATCTCCTTCAGGGAGCGCTCGTAGCCGCTCTCCTCCACCGGCTCGGTGAGCACCCATTCGACGAAGCGCCCGACACCGCTGCGGAAGTCGGTCTGCGGGGTGTAGTCGAGGACGGTGCGCAGCACGGTGGTGTCGGCGATGTTGTGGCGGATGTCGCCGAGGCGGTAGTTGCCTGTGACGGTGGTCGGCACCGTCGTGCCGAACGCGGCGAAGAGCGCATCGACGACGTCGTTGACCGTGGTGGCGACGCCGCTGCCCACGTTGATGACGCGACCGGCCGCGGCGGGCAGCGTCGCGGCGAGGAACGTCGACTCCACGACGTCGTCGATGTAGACGAAGTCGCGGCTCTCGAGTCCGTCCTCGAAGATGTTGATGCTCTTGCCCTGCCGGATGAGGGTGGAGAAGATCGACAGGATGCCCGTGTACGGATTCTTGAGCGACTGTCCGGGACCGTACACGTTCTGGTAGCGCAGGGCGACGGGTTCGACGCCGATCGTCGGCGCCACCGTCATGATGAGCGACTCCTGCATCTGCTTGGTGATGCCGTAGACAGACGACGGATGCAGCGCCGCACCCTCGTCGGTGGGGATCATCTCGAGCGCGCCCTCGCCCGGGGCGTGCACCTCGAAATCACCCGCGGCCATGTCCGCGTCGGAGCGGTGCGGCGGGTGGACCACCCGACCGTCGTCCGTGCGGTACGCGCCTTCGCCGTAGATCGACCGCGACGACGCGATCACGAGGCGCCCGACCGAGTGCTCCTCGTTGGCGAGCAGGTCGAGGAGCTTGGCGGTGCCGCCGACGTTGGCATCGACGTAGCGGTCGATCTCGTACATGGACTGCCCGGTACCGGTCTCGGCGGCGAGGTGGACCACGATCGTGGCGCCGCGCAGTGCGGTGCGGAGGTCGTCCACCGAGGTGACCGTGCCGTGGATCACCGTGGCGACGCCGTCGAGGGAGCGCAGGAGGGGAGAGGTCGTCTCGGGGTGGTCGCCGTGCACCTGCGGGAGGAGGGAGTCGAGCACGGTCACGGTGTGCCCGGCGTCGACGAAACGGCGGGCGAGGCGGGTTCCGATGAATCCGGCGCCGCCGGTGATCAGGACGTGGTCGGCCATGGAAGGTCTCCTGGGAGAGGACGGATGCCGGCGGTGCGGCCGGAAGCGGAATCGCCCGTCAGTACGCGAAGACGTGCGCGACAGTCGATTGTATCCCGGCGCCCGTTCCGTGCCGGAGGACGCCCGGGAGCTCGGCGAGGGCGTGCAGGCGGGACATCGCGCGCAGACGCGCGGTGCGCGCCGTGCGCGACCATCCCTGCGCCGCCGCGATCTGCCGTGCCTGCGCGTAGTAGGTGCGCTCGTCGCGGAACCGGCGACCGTCGAGGAGGGTCTTCTGGGATGCGCTGCCCCCGTGGCGGCGGTACGAGAAGCACACCGTCGGGTTGTAGGCCAGGGTGCCGCCTTCGAAGGCGATGTCCATGAGCAGCGCGAGGTCCTGGATGATCGGCAGCCCGTCGCGGAAGTCGATGCGCCGCAGCGTCTCGGTGCGGAAGGTGAGCGACGGCCAGTACAGCCAGTCCCCGCGGATCAGGCTCGTGGCCATCCGCTCGCCCTGCAGCACGGCGATGCCGTGGCCGTGCCGCGGTGCGAGCAGTCCGGTCTTGACGCGGTCGACCAGGGGGCGGACGACTGCGCCGTGCTCGTCGATGACCTGCACCCCCGGCTGGATGACATCGGCGTCCGGCACGGCGGCCACGGTGCGGGCGATCACGTCGACGTAGTCGGGGTGGAGGAGGTCGTCGCATCCCAGGATCGTGATGTGCTCGGTGGTGGCCCGCCGGATGGCTTCGCGGTAGTTCTCCGTGATGCCCAGGTTGACCTCGTTGCGCGTATACGTGATGCGCTCGTCGTCGAGGGCGGCGAAGTACGCCGGGACGGAGTCGTCGGGGTAGCAGTCGTCGATCACGACGAGGCGCCAGTCGCCGTTGCGCTGGTCGCGCACCGAATCGACGGTCTCGTACAGGAGGGCGGGGTCGCCCCAGAAGGGCACGAAGATCTCGAGAGTCATGACGGTTCGAGCCTACGGGAGTCGCCTGGGAGCGTCCGGTCCCCTCCGGGCGTCGCGACGCGCGACGATAGGATCGAGGGAGCGCACCCGCTCTCCGCCGTGCCCGCGGCACACGAACCACGAAGGTGGAATGGATGGATCTTCTCGTCGTCGGCTCGGGATTCTTCGGACTCACGATCGCCGAGCGTGCCGCAGCATCCGGTCGGAAGGTGTCGGTCATCGATCGTCGCCACCACATCGGGGGCAACGCCTACAGCGAGGACGAGCCCGAGACCGGCATCGAGGTGCACCGGTACGGCGCGCACCTCTTCCACACGTCCAACCCGACGGTGTGGGAGTACGTCAACCGCTTCACGACCTTCACGAACTACGTGCACCGCGTCTACACGAACCACAAGGGCGTCGTGTTCCCCCTGCCGATCAACCTCGGGACGATCAACCAGTTCTTCCAGAGCGCGCACACGCCCGACCAGGCGCGCGCCCTCGTCCACGAGCTCGCCGGCGAGTTCGACCCCAAGACGGCTCAGAACCTCGAGGAGCGCGGCATCGGCCTCATCGGCCGGCCCCTCTACGAGGCGTTCATCCGCGACTACACCGGCAAGCAGTGGCAGACCGATCCGAAGGAGCTCCCCGCGGAGATCATCAGCCGGCTCCCGGTGCGCTACACCTACGACAACCGTTACTTCAACGACACGTGGGAGGGGCTGCCCACCGACGGCTACACGGCGTGGATCGAGCGCATGGCCGACCACCCGAACATCGAGGTGAAGCTCTCCACCGACTTCTTCGACGAGTCTCAGCCGCTGAACAAAGCGGCGACCGTCGGCCAGCTTCCGATCGTCTACACCGGCCCGGTCGACCGCTACTTCGACTACGCCGAGGGCGCGCTGAGCTGGCGCACCATCGACCTCGAGCAGGAGGTGCTCCCGGTCGGCGACTTCCAGGGCACCTCGGTGATGAACTACGCCGACGCCGACGTCCCCTACACGCGCATCCACGAGTTCCGCCACTTCCACCCGGAGCGCGAGGATCGCTACCCCAAGGACAAGACCGTCATCATGCGGGAGTTCTCCCGCTTCGCCGACCGCGACGACGAGCCGTACTACCCGATCAACACCGCGGACGACCGCGCGGGCCTGCTCGCGTACCGGGAGCTGGGCAAGGGGGAGAAGGACGTGCATTTCGGCGGACGGCTCGGCACCTACCAGTACCTCGACATGCACATGGCGATCGGCTCGGCACTGTCGATGTGGAACAACGCGCTCGCGTAGCGCGGGCACGGCCGTGACGACGTTCGGCGAGGACGAGTCGTGAAGGTGCTGCTGACCGGGGGCGCGGGCTTCATCGGCAGCGCCGTCGCGTACGCCTGCCTCGATCGCGGGATCGACGTCGTGGTGCTGGACGACCTCTCGACCGGACGCGACGGCGTACCGCCGGGGGCCTCGATGTACGTCGGCGACATCGCCGACGGCGCCGTGATCGACCGCATCGTCGCGGACCACCCCGAGATCGCCGTCGTCATCCATTGCGCCGCGAAGACGATCGTCGCGGAGTCGATGAGCGACCCGCTGGACTACTACGCGACGAACGTCGGCAAGACCGCCCTGATGCTCGAGGCCCTGCGAACCCGCGGGATCCAGCGGGTCGTCTTCAGTTCGTCCGCCTCGATCTACCGGGCCGACGACGGCTCCGGTCTCGACGAGGACGCCCCGCTCCTCCCGTCGAGCCCCTACGCGGCGTCGAAGATGATCGGGGAGCGGATGCTGGCCGATGCATCCCATGCGGGACAGACCCGGGCGCTCGCGCTCCGCTACTTCAACCCGATCGGCTCGGACCCGCTCCTGCGCACCGGCTTGCGTGACGAAGCGCCGACGCACGTCGTGGGACGGCTGATCCACGCGTGGGAAGTCGGCGAGACGTTCACCATCACCGGGGTGGACTGGCCGACATCGGACGGGAGCGGCGTGCGCGATTTCGTCCACGTCTGGGATCTCGCGCTCGCACACGTGCGCGCGATCGAGGTGTTCGACGAGGTCGTGACCGCCGCGATGCCGTTCCGTGCTCTTAACATCGGGGTGGGAGTGCCGATGACCGTCCGGCAGCTGACCGGGATCTTCGATCGAGTGGTCGGCGGCGGGATGGAGGTGCGCGAGGGTGCGCGCCGTCCGGGCGATGTCGCCGGAGGGTACGCGGCGGTCGATCGCGCGCGGGACCTGCTCGGCTGGAGCGCGACGAGGACCGTCGAAGAGGGCATCCGCGACGCTCTGGCGTGGCGCCGGCTTCTGATGTCGGGCGCGCGCCCCTAGGCGGCCAGCGCCGGCATCGGCTGCCACGCGGCATCCCGCGCGATCGCGCGACCGTCGCGGAGCCCGCGGAGCAGGTGGGACGTGCCGCGCACGGTGCGCTCCACGAGCACCAGCCGGATGAGCTCCTTGCCGAACGTCAGGGCGGTCCCGAGACCGAACATGACCGGGTTGTAGACGCCTTTCGCACGGTAATAGCGCTTGATGATCGCCCGGTTTCGCATGATGTAGTAGCGGTAGGCGTTGCTCGAGGCGTTCATGTGACGCACGCCGAAGTCGTGCTGCTTGATCTCCCGCGTGCGGCGGAGCACGAACTCGTCGACGATCACCGATGCGGTGATGCGGGAGGCGAGCCAGCCGTAGAGCTGGTCGTCCCAGTAGATGAAGAAGCGCGGGTCGGGAAGGCCGATGCGTGCCACGATGTCGCGATGGATGAACATGCCCTCGAAGCATCCGGAGTTCATCGCCTTGAAGCCGGACTCGTCGAAGCCGGCCGGAGCGAACGGGATGGGGATGGCCATCGATTCGGCGACGCGGTATTGCCAGTAGAACGGACTGCCGTCGTAGTCGTAGCGGCGCCCCTGGATGCTCTTGAAGCGCGGCGCCCAGTGCCCCATGCGGGCCAGACCGTCGGGGAGCACCTCGACGTCGTCATCCATCAGCCACATCCAGGTCGACCCGAGCTCGTAGGCGACGCGCATGCCCTCGCTGAACCCGCCGGATCCCCCCGTGTTGGTGTCGAGGCGGCGGTAGACGATCTCGGTGCCGACGCGGTCGCGATAGGACTCCACGACGTCCGTGGTGTCGTCGGTGGAGGCGTTGTCGACGATCACGACGTGGCCGGGCTTCGGGTCCATCTCGACGAGGGAGTCGAGCAGGCGGGTCAGCAGGTGCGACCGGTTGTACGTCACGATCGCGATCGTGGCCGTCGCGGGGTCGAACGCGGATGCCTCGGTCACGAGGCGTCCTCGAACGTGCGTCGCCAGGCCTCCGGCGATGTCAGGTCGGCGCTCGCGTTCCGATACTGCGCCGCGAGCTTCGGCCACTCCCGCTGGAGCCGGGCGTGCAGCCGGAGGCTGTCCAGGAGCATCGCCCGGAACTTCCGGCGGTTGCGCGTGTACACGTTCTTGCCCGATCCGTCGGCCGCGCTCACCAGAGCGCTGTCGTAGTGCGGCAGGCGCCACCAGTGCGCGTCGCCCTTGCCGAACTCCACCTCGGGCTGACGGATGTTCTCGGGCCGCGGAGCGTGGAACCAGTGCGACAGGAGGGTGGTCAGCGTGAACCACCTCAGCGCGAGGCCGGTCGGGCTGTCGAACTCGTTCAAGCGCTGACGCTTGAACACGATCCGGCCCCGGCGGGATCGCATCGGCACCCCGCTGTCCTTGTGCACGAGGGTCTCGGGGAACTCCTTCGCCAGGGCGCGCGCCGCCGGCATGGCGGTGGCCAGGTTCGCGCGCATGTGCGCGGGACCGGAGAGGATGTCGCGCAGCGCCCGGTGCCGCAGCGCGACCGGGTAGTACTGCATCATCATGAGGTGCTTCAGATCGACGCGACGGCTGTGACGGATGAGCGTTCCGCCGTTGGGGGAGTGCGAGTGCAGGAGTCCCGCCACGATGCGGTTGCGGGCATGGAAGTACGCCTGCCAGTCGATCGAGTCGTCCTTGCCCACCCATGACACGTGCCAGAGCGCGACGCCGGGCATCGACACCGTGGGGTAGCCCGCGTCGCGGGCGCGCAGGCAGTGCTCCGCGTCGTCCCATTTGATGAAGGCGGGCAGCGGCAACCCGATCTCTCGGATGATCTCCGTCGGGATGAGGCACATCCACCAGCCGTTGTAGTCGGCGTCCAGCCTCATGTGCAGCATGGGCGATTGACGCAGGTTGGCGACGCTGAAATCGTGCGGAAGCTTCTCCTGGTAGAGAGCGCGCCACATGAAGGGCTGATCGTCGACCACCTCCGCCCAGGCGTGCAGCTTGGGGCGGTCGAGCAGGTCGAACATGTGCGCGCCCACGACCGTCGGCACGGAGGCGAACCGTCCGAACACCACGGAGCGGCGCACCGACTCGGGCTCGATGCGCACGTCGTCGTCGAGGAGTTGCACGAAGTCGCTCGTGTCCGGTCGGTGGAGGGTCTCCGACATCGCCCGGGCGAACCCGCCCGAGCCGCCGAGGTTCGGCTGCGTGATGACCTGCAGCGTGTCGCCCAGGGCGCCGCTCACCGCGGGGAACTCCGGCTCGGCGTCGACGCGCTGGTCGCCCTGGTCGATCACGAAGATCCGGTCGAGCACCTCGAGCACGTCGGCGGACTCCGAGAGTGCGGTCAGCGTCTGGATGCAGTAGTCGGGCTTGTTGTAGGTGGTGATGCCGATCGACGCCTTGCCGGTGCGCACGGGCTCCTGATCCGTCGTCCACTGCGCGCCCTCGAACAGCGCGTTCTTCTCGTCGGCGACGATGTCGAACCAGATCCAACCGCCGTCGCTGTACTGGTCGAGCACGAGGTGGAACTCCGACACCGCGACGTCGTCGACCTCACGGGTCTCGACGCGCTGCCGAACCCCCGCACCGTTCGATCGGTAGACGAGGACCGTCGCCGGGCCCTTGGTGCGCACCGTCAGCGTCACATCGCGCACGGCGGTCCAGTGCTGCCAGTACGAGGCGGGGAACGCGTTGAAGTAGGTGCCGAACGATACGCGTCGCCCTGCGACGATCCGCGCCGTCGTGCGGCCGAGGATGTTGCCCAGCTGCGCCCGGTTCGACACGCGCACGGGCTCCTCGTCGATGACGGACCACGTCTCGGGATCGACGTAGAGGGGGAGGAGATCGGGGTCGCGCTCCGTGGGGAAGACGACGTTCTGCAGAACGTGGGTCACGTGTCGGGGCTCCTGATGGTCGGCGCGTGCAAGGGGATGCCGAGAATCGAGCCTACCCGGCCGCGCCGAGCGGACCCTGGATGTCGCCCGCCCCATGCAGTCGTCGTGACCGGAGCGGGCTCACCCACCGGCTATCCTGTGCCTGACGTCTGGGGGAAGGGCGAGCATGAGCGACGCGATCGGCATCGTCGGCGGCGGCATCGTCGGGGTCGCGCTCGCGCGCGCCCTGACCGCGCGGGGTGACCAGGTCACGGTCTTCGAGAAGGAGGGGCGCCTCGCTCAGCACCAGACCGGCCACAACTCGGGCGTGGTGCATGCCGGCCTCTACTACACTCCGGGCTCGCTCAAGGCATCCCTCTGCGCGGCCGGGCGTGCTCTCCTCCGCGATTTCTGCGCGGAGAGGTCGCTGCCGTATCGCGAGGTCGGGAAGCTCGTCGTCGCTGTCGACGAGTCCGAGCTGCCGGCCCTCGCCGAGATCGAACGCCGCTCGATCGCCAACGGCGTGCCCGACCTCGTCCGCATCGATGACGGGGCCGGGCTCCGTGAAATCGAGCCGCACGTGGCGGGAGTCGCCGCAGTGCACTCCCCGCACACCGCCGCGGTCGACTACGCGTCGATCACCGAGGCGATGGCGCAGGACGTGCGCGCGGCGGGAGGAGGCATCCGCCTCGGCCACGAAGTGACACGGCTGCGCACCGAGAACGGACGGGTGCGGGTGGTGACGCCGGTCTCGGACGACGTCTTCGACCGCGTGATCGTCTGCGCGGGGCTGCAGTCCGACATCGTGGCGCGGCTCGTGGGTGCCGACCCCTCGCCGAAGATCCTGCCGTTCCGCGGGGAGTACTGGGAGATGGCGCCGGGGCGCACCGATCTCGTGAAGGGCATGATCTACCCGGTGCCCGACCCGCGGTTCCCGTTCCTCGGGGTGCATTTCACGCGCGGGGTCTACGACAACGTCCACGTCGGGCCGAACGCGGTACCCGCGCTCGCACGCGAAGGGTACGACTGGCTGCGCATCTCTCCGAAGGACACGTGGGAGTCGCTGCGCTGGCCGGGCGCGCTGCCGCTGGCGAAGAAGCACTGGCGGATGGGTGTCGACGAGATCTCGGGGTCGCTGATCAAGCCGCTGTACTTCCAGAAGGCGCGTCGGTTCGTGCCGGAGCTGCGGATGTCGGACCTCACGCACAAATCCGCCGCCGGCGTCCGTGCGCAGGCGTGGGGCCGCGGCGGCGAACTGCTCGACGACTTCGCCGTCGATCAGGTCGGGGCCGTCACCCTCCTGCGCAACGCCCCCTCGCCCGCGGCGACGAGCTCGATGGCGATCGCCGACTACGTGATCGCGCACCACCTGACGGACTGAGTCAGCGCTCGGCGGCCGCGACACCCTCCGGCAGGCCCTGCTCCATCGCGATGCGCTGCTCGGCGGGACCGACGCCGATGAGCGGGGACTGTTTGATCTTGAACCCGAGCATCGCCAGGAACATCCAGCCCCACAGCACCAGCGGGGCGGAGTCGGACAGGCCCACCACGAGCAGCACGGTCGCCAGCAGGGTCGGCAGGAGCGTCAAGGGGGAGTAGGGGCGATCGGCGCGGAGGTCCCACCGCGGCCGATCGACGGCGAAGAACCACGAGCGCCAGACGAACGCGAGGTACGTCATCCCGATGAGCACGACGCCGACGACGCCCAGCTGCAGCAGCACGTCGATCCACATGCTGTGCGCCTGCGTGACCACGCGGCCGTCCTCGACGAACGATCCGTACAGCGCAGGATCCCAGGGCAGCCACGGGTTCGCGTAGCCCCATCCGGCGCCCGGGCGCTCGCCGGCGCGGGCGAGGACGGCCTCCCAGATCCGCTCGCGGGCGGCGAGGTCGGCACTGCGCCCGAGCGCGGCGAAGATCGGCTCGCGCACGAACCACAGCGCGGTCAGTCCGCCGAAACCGACCACCGCGTAACCGATGTAGTGCTTGGTGCGCTGCCCCGGCCGGGCGGCGGTGCGCATCAGCAGCACCGTCGCGAGCACGACGAGCACGCAGCCGGCCGCGAGCAGCGCGGTCGCGGAGCCGGAGCGCCACAGGAGGTACGCGGCGAGCACGAGCCATCCGCCCAGCAGCACCCGGCGCGGGGCGCGCGCGGCGAAGCGGAGCGCGAAGACCACGATCGCCACGAGGGCGATCGCCCCCAGCAGGTTGGCGCTGCCCCAGATCCCCTGCAGGCGGCCGCCGCCGAACAGCTGCCCGTCCGACCACGCCGCGCCGTCGATGCCCGCGAAGAGCGGAGGCAGCGGCCCGCGCACGAAGAGCGCGACGCCGAGCTCGAACAGGATCGACAGACCGAGGGCCCATTTCAGCGCCGACACGATCGTGCGCACCAGCTCGCGCCACGTGAGCACGCTCGCCACGAAGAAGGCCTGCAGCGTGGTGACCACCAGCAGCAGCCAGGTGAGGGCGGATGTCGCGATCCACGCCGACCACGCCAGCGACAGGCCCGCCCACAGCACATAGGCGAGTGCGAACCAGGGGAGCCGCCGCCACTGCACGACCGGCCGGACGTTCAGCCAGACCACGACGGACACGACCGCGCTCGCCCCCACGAGGACGGCCGTGGCGATCGCGCCGATCGCGTGGATCCAGGCGACCCCGGCGACGGCGGAGAAGAGCACGAAGATGCACCAGGCGCGCAGCGCGAGATGCCCCGTCTTCTCGCGGACCGGGGCGGCCGGGGGCGCCGACACCGGATGCCTCGTGTGGACCGTCATCGTGGACTCAGGCTAGCGCGACCCCGCGCCTAGGCTGGAGGGGTGCTGACCCGCCTCTCCAACACCCCGCGCGACTACGCGTGGGGGTCGACCACGCTGATCGCCGAGCTCGAGGGTCGCGCGCCGAGCCCCCGCCCCGAAGCCGAGGTGTGGCTGGGGGATCACCCCGGCGCGCCCGCGCGGGTCGACGACGGCTCCGGCCGCACGCTCGACCAGGTGCTCGGCGCCGAGCACCGGCTCCCGTACCTGCTGAAGCTGCTGGCCGCGGCATCCGCTCTGTCGATCCAGGCGCATCCGTCGAAGGCGCAGGCGGAGGAGGGCTTCGCGCGGGAGGATGCCGCGGGCATCCCGGTAGACGCGGCCGAGCGCAACTACCGGGACGACAACCACAAGCCCGAGGTGATCGTGGCGCTGCGCGACGGTTTCGAGGCCCTCAGCGGGCTGCGCGACCTCGCCGCGACGCGACGGCTGCTCACGGCGCTCGGCCCGGCGGCGGCGCCGTTGCAGGAGTGGCTCGCCGGCTCCGACGACGACACCGTCCTGCGCGAGACGATCGCGTGGCTGCTGTCGGGCGACGCGCGCGAGACGGTCGCGGCGATCGTCGCCGCGGCCGGGACCGCAGGGCCGGGGGAGTTCGCCGCCGAACTCGCGATCACGCGCCGCCTCGCCGCGCTGCAGCCCGACGATCCGGGCATCGTCGTCGCACTGCTGATGAACCTCGTGGTGCTGCGCCGGGGCGAGGCCCTGTTCGTCCCGGCCGGCATCCTGCACGCCTACCTGTCGGGCATCGGCGTGGAGATCATGGCCGCCAGCGACAACGTGCTGCGCGGCGGTCTGACCCCCAAGCACATCGATGTCGCCGAGCTGCTGCGCGTGCTCGACGCGTCGTCGGGCCCCGCGACGCTGCTGCCGGCCCGCACGGTCGCCGAGGGGGTCGAGCGCTTCGCGCCGGGCGTGCCCGACTTCGCGCTGCTGCGCGTGCGAGCGGATGCCGCGCACGAGGTCGCGACCTCCGGCGCGGCCATCGCGCTGTGCACCGCGGGTGCCCTCGAGGTGCGCGGGGCGGGCGGGGAGTCGGTGTCGCTGCGTCCGGGGGAGTCGCTGTTCGCGAGCGCGGACGAGTCGCCGCTGCGGGTCACGGGGGCGGGCGAGCTGTTCGTGGCCGAGCCGGGGGAATGAGCCCGCCGCGCGATCGAGATGAGATTTCTCTCATGGGGCTGAGGACGACACGCGGACGGCGCGTCGCGAAGGTTCAACCGCCGGATGAGGCTTTAGTATCCGCGACTTGACCTCAGCGAATTACACCGGTGTAATTGGTCTCGTACACATCCGGGGGGATACAGGGGTGGGAGATCGAGATGACGGGTTATCGCTCAGGCGTCCCTGACAACTGGTTCGTCGATCCAGTTCAGCTGGGCGTTCCGGGGGTGCGTCGACCTGCAGAGGCAGTCGATGACAACCCGCTGTCCTGGCAGACCGACGCGCTGTGCTCGCAGACGGATCCGGAGGCGTTCTTCCCCGAGAAGGGCGGCTCCACCCGTGACGCGAAGCGCATCTGCACGACGTGCGACGTCCGCGGCGAATGCCTGGAGTACGCGCTGCAGAACGACGAGCGCTTCGGCATCTGGGGCGGACTCAGCGAGCGCGAGCGTCGCAAGCTGAAGCGTCGCGCCTGACGCGATCACGCCGAGGCTCGGCAGGGATGACGGGCCTCGGAGTGGTCGCGCCGTGCGACCGGGCCGGGGTGTCGGCCGGGATCGCCGAGATCGCGCGCTTAGGCTGACCACGTCATGCCCGCCAGAGTCCACGCCATTCTCGTAGTGCGCCCCGACGGGCGCACCTCGGCGGCCCTCCACCTGAAGCGCACCCTCGCCGCGCTCGGCGAGCAGCAGCGGCGCATCGACGCGCTGACGATCGTGCTGTGCGGCGAGGAGGACGGCCTGCGCGAGATGGCCTCGGGATCGGGAGCCGAGTCGGTCATCACCACCGGATCGGGCACCCGCTTCGCTGCGGCGGCCGCCCTGGCCACCCCCCGCCTGACCGGGGACGCGGTCTGGCTCCTCGCGCAGGACACCGCGCCCGAGCCGGAGGCCCTCGCGCGGCTGGCGGGCGCCCTCGAACTCGCGCCGTCGGTCGCCTACGTCGCGCCGAAGCTCGTCCGCTGGGACGACCGCACCGCGATCGTCTCGCTGGGCGTGAGCATGACCGCCTCCGGACGCACCGTCGGGCTCGCCGACGGACAGCTCGACCAAGGGCAGCACGACGGGGACGACGACGTGCTCGCCGGCGATGTGCGCGGCCTGCTCGTGCGCACCGACGCGTGGCGACAGCTGGGAGGTCTCGACCGCGCGCTCCTCGGCGCGGACGAGGGCCTCGACCTCGGCGTGCGCGCGCGTCTGGCCGGCGCCCGGGTGTCGGTCGTGCCGTCGTCGGTCGTCGCCGTGGCCGGCGACGGTGTCGCGGGGGTCTCCGGAGCGCCCCGAGGGCCGGGGGCGCAGCGTCGCGCGCTCAGCGAGCGCACCGCGCGTCTGCACCGCCGCCTCGTCTACGCGCACCCGGTCGCGCTGCCGTTCCTGTGGCTGAGCCTCTTGCCGACCGCGCTCTGGCGCACCGTCGTCCACCTCGTGGCGAAGCATCCGCTCCTCGTCGGGATCGAATGGGCCGCGACCGCGCTCGCGTTCGTGCGGGTGGGGTCGGTGGCGGCCGCCCGCGGCCGCATCCGGGGTGCGCGTCGCGCGCCGTGGAGCCAGCTCGCCCCGTTGCGCGTCACGCGGGCGCAGCTGAGGGAGCGGGGTGACGACGACGATCCGGATGCCGCGACGGCCCCCGTGCGCGAGGAGCTCCGGTTCTTCGTGGGCGGCGGTGCGTGGCTGGTGCTGGCCGCGCTGGTGCTCTCGATCCTGGTGTTCGCGAAGCTCCTCGCCTGGCCCGTCCTAGGCGGAGGAGCACTCGAACCGCTCCGGGCCACCGTCGCGCAGCTGTGGACCGATGCCGCGTACGGCGTCCGGGCGTCGGGACTCGGCGGGGCCGCACCGGCCGACCCGTTCGCCGCGGTGATCGCCGTGCTCGGATCGCTCTGGCCGGGCGAGCCGTCCCGCGCGATCGTGCTCCTGTGGATCGCGGCACTCCCGCTGGCCGCGCTCGGCGGCTGGTTCGCCGCCACCCGGATCACCTCCCGTTCGCTCCTGCGCATCGTCGGCGGTGCGGTGTGGATGCTCGCCCCGACATTCCTCGCGGCGCTGACCACCGGCCGTCCGACCGCCGTGCTCGTGCACCTCCTGCTGCCGTGGCTGTTCTTCGCGGGGAGCGTCGCGCACCGGTCCTGGGCGGCGGCGGGGGCGGCATCCCTCCTCCTCCTCGCCGTCGCGGCGTGCGCGCCGTCGTTGGCGCCCGCGCTGGCGGTGCTCGCGGTGGTCGCGATCGTGCTCGCGATCGTGCTGCGGTCCGGACGTGGCGTGCCCCGCCTGATCTGGACGCTCGTGCCCACGGCCGTGGTGTTCGCTCCGCTCGCCTGGGCGCATCTGCGCGCCGGAACGATGCTCGGACTCCTCGCCGATCCGGGAGTCGTGTGGGCGGGACCGCAGGTGGGCGCGGATGCCGCCGGTCGCGCGCTCCTGGCCGCAGGGTTCCCCACCTCCGATCCCGGCGGCTGGGGGCTGTTCCTCGACGGCGTGCCCACCTGGTGGGTGCCGCTCCTGGCCGCGCCCCTCGCCGTCCTCGCCCTCGTCTCGCCGCTCACCGTGCGCTGGGCCGCCGGAGCCGTGATGCTCGGCGTCGCGGCGGTGGGGCTGGGCACGGCGTTCGCGGTCGTCGGCATCTCGGTCTCGTTCTCGCAGTCCGTTCCGGTGCCACTGTGGCCGGGAAGCGCGCTCAGCCTCGCGTGGCTCGGCGTGCTCGGCGGCGCCCTCGCCGCCCTCGACGCGCTGCGGATGCCTCGTCTGGCCGTCGTGCGCAGCGTGCTGGCCGGCGCGGCCCTGCTCAGCATCGTCCTGCTCGCCGTCCCGGCCCTGACCGCGGTCGCCCGCGACTCGGTCGAGCGCGACACGGCAGCCCTCGCCAACGGCCCCGACAGCACGCTCCCCGCCTACGTGGCCGCCGCCGGACGCGACGATCCCGACGTGGGCACGGTCACCCTCGCGCCGCAGAGCACCGGCGGGGTGGCGGCGCGGGTCGTGTGGGGCGGCAGCGACACGATCGGCGGGCAGTCCACCCTCTCCGCGACCCGCACGGCGGTCAGCGACGCCGATCGCCGGATCGCCGCGCTCACCGCCGACCTGATCACCTCCAGCGCCGGCGACGTCGTGCAGCGACTCGCGGATGCCGGCGTGGGCTTCGTGCTGCTCGCTCCGGCGGCGACGCCCGAGTCCGACGACGCGCGTGCGTTCCGCCTGGCAGCCGTCACCGCGCTCGATCAGCGCGACGGCCTCGACACGGTGGGATCGACCGCCAAGGGCGACCTGTGGCGCGTCACGGCCCCCACGCAGCCGCGCGCGCACGACGAGGCGTCGCGCTCCCGCGCGTGGGCGATCGCCGCGATCCAGCTCGCCGCGGTCGCGGCCGCCCTGCTGCTGGCGGTGCCCACGCGCGTCTCGCGCCGTGCGGCCCGGCGGTCGTCGCGCATCGTCGGCCCCGACGGAGGAGAGATCCGATGAGCGACGGCTCCCGCTACCGCTGGGCCACCACCAGTGCCCGTGTCGTGATCGGCACCGCCGCTGCGGTCGGCTTCGCCGCACTGGTGGTCACGGCCGTCGCGGCCCCCTGGCCGACCCTCGCGCGCGAGCCGGTCTCGGTCGAGGCCACCCCGGCCCCCGCCGCGAACGTGCTGGCATGCAGCGGCGGACTCCTCGCCCTGGGGCGCGGCGTTGGTGGCGCCGGCACCCCGGTCGTGGCCACAGGGCAGACCGTGATCTCGGGCGCCGCGACCGGTGACCCGCGCCTGTCCACGCTGCGCGGGGCCGGGGGCCTGTCCGCAGGGGGCACCGCGCTGTCCGCAGGCCCCGAGGGCGGACGGATCGTGGATGCCGCGGCCACGGGCTCGTCGGTCGCCTCCGACGCCGATCTGCGCGGTCTGGCCGTCTCGGCCTGTCGTCAGCCGCTGACGGAGTCGTGGCTGATCGGCGGGGCCGGCACCACGGGCTCGGCGGATATCGTGCTGCTGGCCAATCCCGGCGCTGTGCCCGCCACGGTGCAGCTGACGGTATACGGCACTAACGGACCGGTCGTGCCGCCCGGCGGATCGTCGATCGTGGTGCCCGCGGGCACGCAGTTGGCCGTGCCGCTGGCCGGACTCGCCCTCGGCGAGGCCAGCCCCGTCGTGCGGGTGAGCGCGACGGGCGCCCCCGTCATGGCGGCG
Source organism: Microbacterium fluminis (assembly GCF_051549805.1). Taxonomy (GTDB): domain Bacteria; phylum Actinomycetota; class Actinomycetes; order Actinomycetales; family Microbacteriaceae; genus Microbacterium. The sequence continues at coordinate 3,192,912 of NZ_CP196042.1, read as the reverse complement.
CTGCAGACCTCCACGACCCGAACGCTCGTCGCCAGCGGCGTCGATCAGATCGGCGCGGTGCCCGCCAGTGCCCCCGACGTGACGATTCCCGGCGTGGCCGTGACCGCCGCCCCGAGCGCTGCCGGCGCGTCTGCAGCATCCACCCTCGTGCGCATGCTCTCCCCGCTGGGAGCGGCCTCGGCGACCGTCACGGTCACCGCGGTCGGCGCCACCCAGCCGGCCACGGCGCCCACGACCGTGCCGCTGGGCGCCGGCGCGCCTCTCGAACTCGACCTCAGCGGCCTGCCCGTGGGGCAGTACACCGTGCGCGTGCAGGCCGAGCTGCCCGTGGTGGCGGCCGTCTGGCAGGTCGCCGGGTCGGGCGATGCGACGGATTTCGCCTGGTACACGCCCGCGCCGGCGCTGACGACGCCCAGCCTGTTCGCCAGCCCCGCCGATGCCGCCGCGACGCTGACCCTGGTGAACGAGGGCGACACCGAGACGACCGTCCGCCTGGGTCCGGTCGGCGGGTCCGCGCAGTCGGTCGTCGTGCCCGCGCACGGCAGCGCGGCCACGACGCTCGCCGCACGGACCGTGTACTCGCTCGATCCGGGTACCGGGGTGCGTGCGGGAGTGTCGGCTGGCGGCGCGGGCGGCCTCGCGGCGTTCCCGGTGTGGCCCGCCGACGCGGCGGCGCGCACCATCACGGTCTATCCGTAGGGCGGCTCAGAAGTACCGGAACCGCTCGGGGCCGAGGTCCCAGGGATCGCGGTCGAGGTATTCCGCGGCGGCGCGGAAGACGCAGCCCTCGACCATCATGCGTCGATGCAGATCGTCGTCGCGGTGCGGATGCCCCAGTCGTTCGATCGGCAGCCGGTAGACGATGATGCGCTTCTCGGTCGGCAGGGCCGTCCAGCGCGGTATGCCGCCCTCGTCGGTCTCCTGCGGGAGGTCGGCGATCTCGAAGCTGACGTCCTCGAGCTCCGGCCAGGCCGACCGGAGGAACTCCGCGGCGGTGCCCACCGCCAGGTCGAATCGCTCGGCGCGGGTGTCCAGCGGCGGAAGCGGCGGCCGCACGACCGGGCTGCGGTCCTCGCGGCCGTGGCGGCCGTGACGGGAGGGCCGCCGGCGTACCGGAGCAGGGGTGTTCGCCGACCGTCGCCACGCCATGAGCCCCATCCTAGGTCTCCGGTCGGGCGGTCCGGCGCGGCATCCCGATCCCGTCCCGGAGCCGCACTAGCATGACGACGATGCGCGAGAGACTGTGTTCGAAGGTGGCCTGCGCCCGCGAGGCCGTCACCACCCTGACCTACGACTACGGGGATCAGATGGCCGCGCTCGGTCCCCTGGGCGCGGGCGACGACCCGCACGCCCACGATCTCTGCGCGATCCACACCGATCGGCTGTCCGTCCCGAAGGGCTGGATCGTCGTACGGCACGAAACGGTGCGCTGACTCCCACCGTCGGATGCGAGAATGGCGGGATGTCGACTTCTGCCGTTGTCTCCACCACGCCCGCGTACGCCGTCGCCGATCTCTCGCTCGCCGAAGCCGGTCGCCACCAGCTGAGGCTGGCCGAGAACGAGATGCCGGGGCTGATGGCCCTCCGCGAGGAATTCGGCCCTTCGCAGCCGCTCGCCGGCGCCCGCATCGCCGGATCGCTGCACATGACGGTGCAGACCGCGGTGCTCATCGAGACGCTCGTCGCCCTCGGCGCCCAGGTGCGCTGGGCCAGCTGCAACATCTTCTCCACCCAGGACGAAGCCGCCGCCGCGGTCGTCGTGGGCCCGAACGGCACCGTCGAGGCCCCCGCCGGGGTTCCGGTGTTCGCGTGGAAGGGCGAGACGCTCGAGGAGTACTGGTCGTGCACCGACCGCATCTTCGATTGGTCGGACGAGGGCGCCGACGGCCCCAACCTCATCCTCGACGACGGCGGTGACGCCACCCTGCTCGTGCACAAGGGCGTCGAGTTCGAGAAGGCAGGCGCGGTGCCGGATGCCGCGCCCGGCGACTCCGCCGAGTACCGCGTGATCCTCGACCTGCTCCGCTCCTCGCTCGCGTCGGACGCCGGCCGCTGGACCCGCATCGCCGACGGTCTCCTGGGCGTGACCGAGGAGACCACCACGGGCGTGCACCGGCTGTACGAGCTCGCCGCCGCGGGCACCCTGCTGTTCCCCGGGATCAACGTGAACGACTCCGTCACGAAGTCGAAGTTCGACAACAAGTACGGCATCCGCCACTCGCTGCCCGACGGGCTCAACCGCGCCACCGACGTGCTCATCGGCGGCAAGACCGTGTTCGTCGTCGGTTACGGCGATGTGGGCAAGGGTGCGGCCGAGGCGCTGCGCGGTCAGGGCGCGCGCGTGATCGTCGGCGAGATCGACCCGATCTGCGCGCTGCAGGCCGCGATGGACGGCTACCAGGTGAAGCCGCTCGACGCCGTGATCGGCGACATCGACATCATCGTGACCGGCACCGGCAACCAGGGCGTCGTCACCGTCGACCACCTGCTCGGACTCAAGCACCTCGCCATCGTCGCCAACGTCGGCCACTTCGACGACGAGATCGACATGGCCGGGCTGGAGGCTCTCCCGGGCGCCGAGGCGATCGAGATCAAGCCGCAGGTGCACGAGTGGCGCCTGCCCACCGGCCGCAGCGTGCTCGTGCTCAGCGAAGGCCGACTGATGAACCTCGGCAACGCCACGGGGCATCCGTCGTTCGTGATGAGCGCCTCGTTCACCAACCAGGTGCTGGCGCAGCTGGAGCTGTACACGAACACCGCGGAGTACCCGATCGGCGTCTACGTGCTCCCCAAGGTGCTCGACGAGAAGGTCGCCCGTCTGCACCTCGATGCGCTCGGCGTCGAGCTGACCACCCTCACCCCGCAGCAGGCCGCCTACATCGGCGTCCCCGTCGAGGGCCCCTACAAGCTCGACCACTACCGCTACTGACCCGCCCCGGCGCGCGGCCGACGCGGCTCAGCGAGCGGGGAAGCCGCGGGGAGCGTCGGGCGCGGCGGCGGTCAGCGCGGCCACGCGGCGCTCCTCGAGCATCAGGGCGTGCAGTTCGCGGTCGCGCCGCACGGCGGCGACCGCCCGCAGCAGTCCTTCGGGGTCCGCGGCGGGAACGGGCGAGACGAACGGGTGCACCTCCGCGGCGAGGGATGCCGCCACCCGCGCCCGCGCGGACGGCGCCATGTGCTCGGCCTGACGCACGAACTGCGCCACGCGGCGCGCGAGACGGTCGGGGAGGCGCGCGACGTCGGCCACTCCGGCCCAGCCGGCCAGGAACGGCGGCACGCCGGGGGCCGGAGGAGGAAGCGCCGCGGCGCGCGTGCGCTCGGAGTAGGTGCCGGCGAGCAGGTCGCCCAGCCGCTGGGCGCGCGGAGAGAACGCCCCGGTGAGCGCGGCCACCGCGCCCACCGTGAACCAGAGCTCGAACACCCCGACGACCGCACGGATGAACGCCTGGCGGAACCCGGATGCCCCGCCGTCGATCCGCACGATGCGCGCCCCGACCGCGAGCTTTCCGACGCTGCGTCCGCGCGTGGCGGTCTCGACCGTCGTGGGGATCACGACGGTCACCACCACGAGCATCGTCACCGACAGGATCGGGAACAGCACCGGATCGAGCGCGCCCTGCGCGGAGGCCCAGCCGGCCGACACCAGGAAGAGCACGTAGACGGTGACGCCGACGAGCATGTCGATGAGGGTGCCCAGTGCCCGCAGGAAGAAGCCGACCGGCTGCACGTCGAGCGCGACCGCCTCGCCGGTGAGGATCTCGTCCTGCGCGAGCTCGACGCGGGTGATCGCGGGAGCGGGAGCATCCGTCATGGGTACAGTGAATCACGTGGACCTCGACGCCCTCACCGCCGCACGACGCGACGAGTGGGCGCGGCTGAACGCCCTGGGGCGCACGCGGCGCCTGACCGGCCCCGAGGTCGACGAGCTGGTGGCGCGGTACCGCTCGGCGTCGGCCGACCTCGCCGACATGAAGACCTCGGCGGGGCGCACCCCGCAGGGCGACCACGTCTCCACCCTGCTCGCCCGCGCGAGGCTGCGGCTGACGGGTGGCTCGGAGAACGTGCTGCGCCGCATCCCGCGCTTCTTCGCCCTGCAGCTTCCCGCCGCGCTGTACCGGCTGCGCTGGACCACGCTCGTCATCGCGATCGTGTTCGTGGCCGCCGCATCCGTCGTCGCGTTCTGGGTCTCGGGCGATCCGGCACTTGTCGCGTCGCTGGGGAGCAAGGCGCAGCTGCAGCACTACGCCGACGAGCAGTTCACGGGGTACTACAGCGAGAACCCCGCGGCGGTGTTCGCCGGCACCGTCTGGACGAACAACGCCTGGATCGCCGCGCAGTGCGTCCTGTTCGGCATCACCGGCATCTGGCCGGTCATGGTGCTGATCCAGAACGCCGTCGGCATCGGCACGGCCGCGGCGATCATGCTCGCGTTCGGCCGTGGCGACGTGTTCGTGCTGTTCATCCTCCCGCACGGGCTGCTCGAGATGACGAGCATCTTCGTCGCCGGGGCGGCGGGCCTGCACATCTTCTGGGCGTGGGTCGCTCCCGGCGCGCGCTCGCGCGGTGAGGCGGTGGCGGCGGCGGGCCGCGCGCTCGGCACCGTCGCGATCGGGCTCGTGTTCGCCCTCGCGCTGTCGGGGCTCGTCGAGGGCTTCGTCACCGCGCAGCCGTGGCCGTGGCCCGTCAAGATCGGCCTGGGCGCGGCGGCGCTGGGCGCCTTCCTCGTCTACATGCTCGTCGTCGGTCGTCGTGCGGCCCGTCTGGGCGAGACCGGCGACCTCACCGAGTACGAGACCGGCACCCCGCGCCTCGTCGCCGGCTGACGGCCGGTACCCGCGGGGACGAGCGGATGCCCGAGATCAGGCCTTGCGCTGACCGTCGAACAGGGCGCGATAGACCAGCCCGGCGATCACGCCCCCGAGCAGCGGGAACACGATGAACACCCACAGCTGGGCGAGCGCCTCGCCGCCGCCGTAGATCGCGGTCGCGATCGAGCGCGCCGGGTTCACCGACGTGTTGTCGATCGGGATCGTGGCGAGGTGGATGAGGGTCAGGGTGAGCCCGATCACGAGTCCCGCGAGTCCGGCGTTCCCGCGCGTGCGGTGGGTGACACCGAGGATCACGGTCACGAAGATCGCCGTGAAGAGCACCTCCACGACGATCGCCGCGCCGAGCCCGAAGCCGCCGGGGGAGGCCGGGCCGTAGCCGTTGCTGGCGAATCCGGCGTCCTGCTTGGCGCCGAGCCATCCGTCCGGTCCGAACAGTCCGATCAGCACCAGGGCGCTCGTGGCCACGACGCCGCCGATCACCTGAGCGACGATGTAGCCGAGCACGCCGCTCCACGGGAAGCGGCCGGCGGCGGCCAGGCCCAGCGTGACCGCGGGGTTGAAGTGCCCGCCCGAGATCGGGCCGAACGCGTAGGCGCCGGCCATGACGGCGAGGCCGACGGCGAACGAGACGCCCAGGAACCCCACGCCGAGCGACGTGCCCTCGGGGCTCGCTCCGAAGTTCGCGGCGAACAGGGCGGTGCCGATCACGCCGATGACCAGCAGGAAGGTGCCGAGCGCCTCGGCGACGAGCGTCGTGGCGGTGGACGGTCCGGTCGGAGCGGGCGCGGGGGTGTGGTCGAGCGCGGTGGGATCGACCGGGACGTCGGGCTTCGGATCGCTCACGGATGCTCCTTCGGAGGGCGTGGCCGGTCGCCTCCGGCACCGACGCTAGCGGATGCCGCGCGCGCGGTGGGTCTCACCCGCGACAGGTGTACGCATCCGTAACACCGGGCGTCGCAACCTGTGAGCCGGCTGTGAGTGCAATACGGTGAGGGAGGCGCCTCGCATCGCGCCTCCATCGAGACCCCAGGGGATACCTTCATGTCGAGCCTCGTCCGCCACTCACTCGCCGAATTCATCGGCGGGTTATCTTCGCCTTCGCCGTCGTCGGGGCGGTCAACAGTGCGAGCCCCTTCACGCCTCTCGCGATCGGCTTCGTGCTCATGGTGCTCGTCTACGCCACCGGCCACATCTCCGGCGCGCATCTGAACCCCGCCGTGACCGTGGGCGTCTGGCTGCGCGGCGGCATCGACGTCGTCGGCGCGATCTCCTACATCGTCGTGCAGCTCGTGGGCGCGGCGCTGGGCGCCGCGCTCAGCTTCGTGGTGTGGCCGGCGGCCGCGGCGAGCCTGCAGCTGGAGAACGTCGGCGCCGCGTTCCTCGTCGAGGCCCTGTGGACCTTCGTGCTCGTCTACGTCGTGCTCAACGTCGCCACCTCCAAGGACCACCCGAACAACTCCTTCTACGGGCTCGCGATCGGCTCGACGGTCTTCGTCGGCGCCGTCGCGGTCGGCGGCATCTCCGGCGGCGGATTCAACCCCGCCATCGCCCTGGGACTGGCCGTGCACGGCGAGTTCGCATGGGGCTCCTACTGGCTGTACTTCGTCGCCCCGATCATCGGCGGCGCACTGGCCGCGCTGGTGTTCCGCGTGCTCAACGCGCACGACAAGCTGCCCGCGACCGAGGCGGCCACCGAGAAGGTCGCCGACACGCTCTGAGCCGACGCGTGCGAACGGCCCGGGGCGTCCGCGCTCCGGGCCGTTCCGCGTGCACCCTCTCCGGACCGCTCACCTGACGCGACACGCCCGTCGTGCACGCTCCCGAGGGCGTGTTGCGTCAGGTGAGCAGTCCCTGAGGAGGATGTCAGAGGCGACCGGCGGCCTTGAGGGCGAGGTAGCGGTCGGCGATGCGCGGCGGGAGGTCTTCGGGGGTGTCGGCGATCGCGTCGGCGCCGCCGCGGGCGAGGGCCTGGCCGACGCGGCGGGCATCGCGCAGCGCGCGTTCCGCGGATGCCGCGCGGTACACGTCCTCGGCGCTCGCCCGGTGCGCGGCAACGTCGTGCAGGCCGGTGTCGGTGGCGGTGCCCACGACGATCGCCCCCGCCCGTCCCAGCCCGGCGAGCGAGCCGAGCAGGCTGCGGGCGGACTCCGGCGCATCCTGCGCGGTGAGCAGCACCACGAGCGACGGGCGCGTGGTGAACGTGCGCACCTGGGCGAACGCGGCATCCCAGTCGGTGTCGATCAGCTGCGGCTCTACGGGGGCCATCGCATCAACCAGTGCGGGCAGCAGTGCCGCGCCGTCGACGCCGGTGACGCGGGCGCGGACGGCCCGGTCGAACATGAGCAGGTGCACGTGGTCGCCGGCCCGGGTGGCCAGGGCGGCCAGCAGCAGCGCCGCCTCCATCGCGGCATCCAGGCGCACGCCGTCGCCCACGCGGGCGGCGCTCGTGCGGCCGGTGTCGATCACGATCACGACATGCCGGTCGCGCTCCGGCCGCCAGGTGCGCAGCATCGTGGATCCCGCGCGCGCGGTGGCGCGCCAGTCGATCGAGCGCACGTCGTCGCCGCGCACGTACTCGCGCAGCGAGTCGAACTCGGTGCCCCGTCCGCGCACCTGCACGCTCGTGTTGCCGTCCAGCTCGCGCAGCCGCGCCAGCCGCGAGGGGAGGTGTCGCCGCGCCGTGAACGGCGGCAGCACGCGCACCGCACCGCGGGAGTCCAGACGCGCCTGGCGCCCCGCGATCCCGAGAGGACCGTCGGATCGCACCACCACGAAACCGCTCACCAGCTCGCCCCGGCGGCGGGGCAGCAGGGGCACCGACAGCCGCCGCCGTTCACCCGGCGGGAGGTCGACGACGAGGCGCTCCGCCGACGCCCCGGCGGTCGGCTGCCACGCGTCGCGCACGCGGCCGCGGAGCCGGCGTGACCCGGGGTTGGTCAGCACGAGCGAGGTCGCCACCGGTTCGCCCAGGCGCGCGCGGCGCGGCGCGGTGCGCTCGACGGTGAGCCGGCGCGGATCGGCGGCGGATGCGGCATCCGTCGCCGTTGCGACCGCGCACACGAGCAGCCAGCCGAGGGCCACCCACCACGGGTCGATCCCGGCCGCGCCGAGCGCGACGACGGGCACGACGCCGACGGCGACCAGCAGCGGCAGACGGCCGGTGACGTACATCAGATCGGCACGCGGGTCTGCTGCACGACCCCGCCGAGGACCGCGTCGACCGAGACGCCTTCGAGCTCGGCCTCGGTGCGCAGGCGGATGCGGTGGCGCCACGTGGGCACGAGCATGGTCTGCACGTGGTCCGGGGTGATGGCCGGGTATCCACCCAGCCACGCCCAGGCCTTGGCCGCCGCCAGCAGCGCCGTGGAGGCGCGCGGGCTCACGCCCAGCTGCACCGAGGGGCTCTGCCGCGTTGCACGCGCGAGGTCGACGACGTACGCGAGCAGGTCGTCGGAGACGGCGACGGATGCCGCGGCCCGCTGCGCCGCGGAGATCTCGGCCGCACCGATCACCGCGCTGAGCTCGGCCAGCGCGCGCGGATCGAATCCGGCGGCGTGCCGGCGCAGCACCGCGATCTCGGCGTCGCGGGCGGGGAGGTCGACGACGAGCTTGAGGAGGAAGCGGTCGAGCTGCGCCTCGGGCAGCGCGTAGGTGCCCTCGTGCTCGACGGGGTTCTGCGTCGCGGCGACCAGGAACGGCTCGGGGAGTGCCCGCGTGACGCCGTCGGTGGAGACCTGGCGCTCCTCCATGGCCTCCAGCAGGGCCGACTGCGTCTTGGGCGGCGTGCGGTTGATCTCGTCGGCGAGGACGACGTTCGTGAACACCGGACCCTCGCGGAACTCGAACTCACCGGTGCGTGCGTCGTAGATGAGCGAGCCCGATACGTCGCCGGGCATCAGGTCGGGGGTGAACTGGATGCGCTTGGCGTCCAGGCCCACCGCGCGGCTGAAGGAGCGCACGAGGAGGGTCTTGGCGACGCCGGGCACACCCTCCAGCAGCACGTGGCCGCGGGCCAGGAGTGCGATGAGCATGCCGGTGATCGCGCCGTCCTGGCCGACGACGGCCTTGCCCACCTCGAGGCGCACGCGGTTCATCGCTTCGCGCAGCGCCGCGTCGTCGACGGGAGGGAGGGGGGTCTGGTCGGGAGTCGTCATGGGCGGTTCCTTTCCGGGCGCACGGCGGCCCGCACGGCGTTCTCGAGGTCGCGCAGCCGGTCGCTCAGGGCGACCAGCTGCGCGTCGGTGGTGGGACGGTCATCGAGCAGGATGCCGCGCACGACCCCGCGATCGGCGCGCAGCCGGTCGGCGGCGGCATCCGCGATCTCCGGCGCCGCCGCGGTCGGGCCCAGCGCGAGGGCGCGCCCGAGCCGCTCGAGGGCGCCGGCGCGCAGCTGGTCGGCGGCGTGCAGCGGATCGCGGGCGGCCTCGTACAGCCGCGCGCGTCCCTCGGTCGTCTCGGAGGCGCGCACCGTGACGGGGAGCCGTTCGGCCACGAGCGGCCCGAACCGGCGGCCGCGCCACAGCGCCGCGGCCAGCGCCGCGGCCACCAGCACGACGATCGCCGGCGTCACCCAGCCGGGGGTCAGCTCTCCCAGGCTCGGGGTCGCCGAGGCGAGGTCGGTGTCGGAAAGGCTCGGCACGTACCAGACCACCGCGCCGCGGGCGGCGAGGAGGTTCACGCCGAGGGCGGCGTTGCCCTCCGCGGCGAGATGCTCGTTGGTGAGCGTGGCGCGGCCGTCGATCGCCGCCGCGGTGCCGGAGGTCAGCAGCGCGTACGCGCCGTCGCCGAGCGGATAGCAGCCCTGCGCGTCGCCGGGGCGGAATCCCGCCCCGGGGGTGATCGATCCCGAGCGCCGAGCGGCGTCCAGGTCGCAGCCGGGGGTGACGGATGCCGCGCCCGCCCCGCCGGCGGGAACCGACCCGGGCAGTCCGATGCGCAGGTCGCGCGCCCGCGGCTCGATGAGCACGACGCCGGCGGCGGCATCCACCAGCTCCTGCAGCGCGCCGTCGGAGAGCGCCGGCGCGGCGGACAGGACGAGCGTCGCCGGACGCTGCGCGAGGGCGGCGCGGGCGGCGCCGCGGTCGCGCGCGACGGTGACGTCCACGCCCTGATCGCGCAGGATCGTTGCCAGGGCGCGCGCACCCTGCGGGGCGGCCGACTCGGGGTCGAGCACGTCGCGCTGCGACCACTGGCCGGCGCCGGACAGGGTGACTCCGACGAGTCCGACGAGCAGGAGCACGGCGGCGATCGCCGCCCAGCCGGCGATCGCCCGGCCCCGGCGGGGCGGCGCCTGCACCGTCGTCATGCGAGCGCGCCCTGCGGGGTGAGCCGGGGCGCGGCGGCGGCGACGGCCTCGTCGGCGGCGACGACCCGCTGGTAGAGCTCCGCGGTGCCGGGGCGGCGCAGGTAGCGCACGTCGTCGAAGGCCGACGCGGCGGCGTCGAGCGCCGGGGTCGCGGCCGGGAACACACGGCCGGCGAGCCGCGCGAAACGGTGCACGGTGGCACCGGGTTCGAGATCGACGAGGCCGCGTTCATCGAGCCCACGGGCGAGCGCGCGGAAGCGCAGGACGATCGCCGCATCCCACTCCTCGCGTGCGGCGGCGGCCGTGGCGTCGCGGCGCAGCTGCGCCGCGGTCCGCCCCTCCGTCTCGCCGAACAGCTCGGCCGACGCCGCGCGCGAGCGGTGCACCGCCCGCGGACGCCCCCAGACGAGGAAGGCGACGACGACCACGACCACGACGATCACGACGGCCCCCACGGCCAGCGCCAGACCGAACCCGTCGCCCACCCGGGGGTTCAGCAGCGCCGTGAGGAACTCGCCGACGGCACGGGCGGCCCGGTCGAAGAAGGTCGGCTCGGAGACGGCGTAGACCGGTTTCGCCAGCTCCTGCTCCGCCCAGCGCCGCGCCTCGTCGCCGTCGGGCGCCACCGGATCGGCGGACGCCGCGATCGCGACGCGCAGGACGCTCAGGACCACGGCGACTCGGGGTCGCCCGGTCCTGCGGCACCGGGGGCGGCCCATCGGGTGGGCTCGGGAGGAACCGGGGGAGCGGGATGCTGCGGCTCGGCCGCCGGCGGCGCGGGCGGCTGCGCTGCGGACGCCGGGGGCGCGTACGGCGGAGGCGCGGGCGTGCCGGGTTCCGGTGCGTACCCGGGTTGCGGCGCGTATCCGGGTTGCGGCGCGTACCCGGGCTGCGGATACGCGGGTTGCGGATACCCGGGCTGCGGATACCCGGGCGGGGGCGCGTATCCGGGGTGCGGGGTGTACCCGGGCTGCACCGGATAGCCGGCGGGGGCGTAGCCGGGCGGCGGGTATCCGCCGTATCCGCCGACCGCCGGTCGGGGAGAGATCTCGCGGCCGATGTGCTCGCGATACGGGTCGGGCAGGCCCTGCGCCCCGGCATCCCTTCGCTCCACGTACGACTGCAGATCGAGGTCGAGGCCCTCGCGGCGCATGCGGCAGTCGATGTAGATGAGCGCCGCGGCGGTGGACTGCACCACCAGCGAGACCGCCTGGATCGCGAGCGTCACGGCCTGCGTGATCAGACCCGACACCACGACGGCGATCACGGCGCTCGCATTCGGGCTGCCGGTGGGGGAGAAGAGGGTGCTGAGCCCGGTCGACACGAACGAGAACGGGATGCTGATCACCTGGGCGACGAACCCGAACACCACGCCGACGATGACCGTCACGCCCAGCGCCGGCCAGAACCGCCCGCGGATCAGGCGCCACGAACGGGCGACGGCCGCACCGAGGTGGGCGTGCTCGACGATGATGATCGCCGGCACGAGCAGCAGCTTGGTGTAGATCCACAGCCACAGCGGGATGGCACCGAGGGCGAGGATCACCCCGAGGCCGATCGCCACCGGCAGGGCCACTGATCCCAGGGCGAACAGCGCCCCGCCCACGATCGCCACGACCACGAGGACGGCGAGGGTGAGCAGGAGCGAGTAGCCCACGAGGCGCCACGCGACCGGCTTCACGCGCCGCCACAGCGTGCCGAGCGAGAGCTTCTCGGCGAGCACCGCCGAGACGACCTCGCTCACCACGACACCCTGCACGACGACACCCAGTGCGCCCGCGGCCAGGCCCAGCACGAATCCGGTCACCGCGGTGAGCGCGATCGATCCGGCCATCACGGTGCTGAAGTCGTCGGTGCCCGGTCGCACGGTGTCGAGCCGTGAGAACGACGCCCACGCCACCGCGCCGATGCCGACGATCAGCAGCAGGTAGGCGACGACCTGCACGCCGAGGGCGAAGCCCAGCAGAACGCGCGGGTTGTGCCGCAGGGCCGAGAAGGATCGACCGAGGATGGTGCCGAAACCCAGGGGATGAAGGGGGACGATCCCGGGTCGGGCCGCCGGCGTCCAGGCCGGGTACGCGGTCACGTGGTCCCCTCCTCGTGCTCGTTTGGTCCTATCGTGTCACACGCCGACGAGTGCGCTCGGCTCCTCTCCAGGCGGTGTCTCCTACACTGTGGAGTGCGCATGGGGATGGCGCGCACCGCCGTGCACCCGGCCGAACGCAAAGGACGACGCGTTGACATGACTTCACGCATCCTGGTGGTCGACGACGACACCGCCCTCGCCGAGATGATCGGCATCGTGCTGCGCACGGAGGGATTCGAGACGGTGTTCTGCGCCGACGGCGCGGCCGCGGTGGACGTCTGGCGCGCCGAGCGCCCCGACCTGATCCTGCTCGACCTGATGCTGCCCGGGATGGACGGGATCGAGATCTGCACGCGCGTGCGCGCCGAGTCCGGCATCCCGATCATCATGCTCACCGCGCGCACCGACACCGCCGACGTGGTGCGCGGTCTCGAAGTCGGCGCCGACGACTACATCGTCAAGCCGTTCAACCCGAAGGAGCTCGTCGCGCGCATCCGCACGCGGCTGCGACCCGCCGCCCAGCCCGCCGGCGACACGCTGCGCATCGGCGACCTCGCCGTCGACGTCGCCGCGCACGAGGTGCGCCGCAGCGACGACGTGATCGCGCTCACGCCACTGGAGTTCGAGCTGCTCGTGGCGCTCGCCGCCAAGCCGCAGCAGGTGTTCTCCCGCGAGATGCTGCTCGAACAGGTGTGGGGCTATCACTACAAGGCCGACACGCGGCTGGTCAACGTCCACGTCCAGCGCCTGCGCGCCAAGGTCGAGCAGGATCCCGACAACCCCAAGATCGTCACGACGGTGCGCGGCGTGGGCTACCGCGCCGGCGCCGTGATCTGAGGCTCCGATGACGGGCGCGAACCCGACGGTCCCGGCATCCCGTCCGGCGCTGTCCGGATGGCGCGACTGGCGCGAATGGCCGGAGAGCCTCGCCGGACTGTGGCGGAGGTCGCTGCGCTTCCGCACCGTGCTGGTCACCCTCGCCCTGACGGCGCTGGCGATCCTGATCGCGTGCATCTGGATGGCGCTCGCGATCCAGAACGACCTGTTCGACTCGCGCAAGGATCAGGTGCTCGCCGACGCCGGCCGCGCCACCTCGCAGGCGCAGGCCGCCCTCAACAGCGCCGTCGTGCAGGGCGACCCCGTGCAGATCGAGACGCTGATGAACAGCGTGCGCGCGATCCTCGCGCAGCAGGCCTCGACCAACTCGATCTCGGTGGCCCGGATGGACGACGCGCCCTCGGCGCTCGCGCCCCCGGACTTCGCCTCCGGCGCGCTCGACACCGACGAGGGGCTGGTGACGGACGGCCTGCGCGCGGCGGTGCGCTCCAATCCGCAGCAGTGGTGGCAGTCGGTCGCCCTGCCCACCGCCGACGGCCGCGTCGTGCCGGGCATCGTCGTCGGTCAGCAGCTGCAGTTCCCCGTGGTCGGATCGTACGAGCTCTACGTGGCCTACGACCTCGGCAGCGCCCCGCAGACGCTCGGCTTCATCCAGGGGATGCTGTGGGTGGTCGGTCTCGGACTCGTCGTGCTCATCGGCGCGATCTCCTGGTTCGTGCTCCGATCGGTCACCACGCCGATCGGAGAGGCCGCCGAGACCAGCGCGAAGCTCGCGTCGGGCGACCTGGCCGTGCGGCTGCAGGTGCACGGGGAGGACGAGCTGGCCACGCTCGGTCGCTCCTTCAACGCGATGGCCGACAGCATCGAGTCGCAGATCAAGGAGCTCGCCGATCTGTCCCTCGTGCAGCAGCGCTTCGTCTCCGACGTCTCGCACGAGCTGCGCACGCCGCTGACCACGATCCGGCTGGCCTCCGACATGCTCAACGACCGACGCGACGACTTCGACCCCGCCACGGCGCGGGCGGCGGAGCTGCTGCACGCGCAGGTGCAGAGGTTCGAGACGCTCCTGACCGATCTCCTCGAGATCAGCCGCTACGACGCGGGCTCGGTGCAGCTCGAGCTCGAGCCGACGAGCCTCGCGCACCTCGCCGAGGACGTCGTGGCCTCGATGTCGCAGCTCGCCGACCAGCACGGCACCGACGTGCGCCTGGTCGCGCCCGGGGGATATTCCCCGGTCGACATGGACCCGCGCCGAGTGCGCCGCGTCGTGCGCAATCTGCTCGGCAACGCGATCGAGCACGGCGAGGGCCGCCCGATCGTCCTGACGGTCGACAGCAATCAGCGGGCGGTCGCCCTGTCCGTGCGCGACTACGGACTCGGCATGAGCGCCGACGACGTGGAGCGCGTATTCGACCGCTTCTGGCGAGCTGACCCGTCGCGCAAGCGCACGATCGGCGGCACGGGGCTGGGCCTGTCGATCGCGCTCGGCGACGCGAAGCTGCACGGCGGCGAGCTCGCCGTCTGGTCGGAGCTCGGGCGCGGCACGAACTTCGTGCTCACCCTGCCACGGCGCGCCGGCGTCGACCCCAGCCCTTCGCCCATCCCCGTCGACCCCGCCGACGGCGGAGACGACGCGCTGGACGCGCTCGGGCTCACCCAGCCGATCGAGATCGCGACGGATGCCTCGGGCGGCCGTGCCGCGTCGGGTCCGACGCCCCGGAGCACGCCGTGAACCGCCGCATCCTGACCCTGGTGGCCGCCCTCGCGACGCTGCTCGCGCTGTCCGGGTGCGCGGGACTGCCCACCTCCAGCCCGGTGCAGCCCGGGGTGCCGGCCAGCGGGGACGGCGGAGCGCCCGACTTCGTGAACCGGCCCGATCCGCCCAAGGCCGGCGGCACACCGGAGGAGATCGTCACGGGGTTCATCCGCGCCGGGTCGGGTCCGTCCGACAACTGGCTCGTCGCGCGGCAGTACCTCACGCCCGACAACAGCTGGCGGCCGAACGCGGGCGTCGTCATCGACACCGGTCAGCGCACCTACACCGACGACACCTCCGACAACGGCACGCTCACCCTGAGCCTCACCCAGACCGCTCAGATCGATGCGGCCGGCTCGTACGCGCCGACCGAGACGGGGTCGACGCGCCTGCCCTTCGAGCTGGTCAAGCAGAACGGCGAATGGCGGATCAGCCGCGCGCCCGACGGCGTGGTGATGACGCAGAACGTGTTCCTCAGCGTCTACCGGCGGTACTCGCTGATGTTCTTCGATCCGAGCTGGACCTACCTCGTGCCCGATGTGCGGTGGTTCCCGACCGTGAACGCGCCGTCGAGCATCACCCGCGCGCTGCTGGCAGGGCCCAGCCCATGGCTGGCGGGAGCGGTGAACCCCGCCGCCCCGGACAGCATCGCTCCGCCCAGCGCCGTGCCCCAGGTCTCGGGGGTCGCGCAGGTGGAACTCGGGGCGAGCGCGGTCGGCATCGACCGCACCACGCTCGACCGCATCCAGACGCAGCTGGCGGCCAGCCTCGCCTCGGCGGGGGTCACCGAGGTGCAGCTGCTCGCCGGGGGCACGCCGCTGAACGTCTCGCGGGTGTCGACGGCCTCCACCGGGGTGAGCGGCTCGGCCCTGGTGCTCACCGGGCAGAGCTTCGGGTTCCTCTCCGGCGACAGCGTCGACCCGCTGCCCGGACTCAGCGACGCCGTGCTGGCGCTGCCGTCGGTGCCCACGGCGATCCAGGTCGCCCCCTCGCAGACCGTCGCGGCCGCACGGCTTACCAGCGGCACGGTGGTGCGGGTGAGCAGCGACCGCCCGTTCGCGGAGGTCGACGCCCGCTCCGGGATCATCGACCCCACGATCGACCGGTACGGATGGGTGTGGACGGTGCCGCACGATGCGCCCGCGGCGCTGCGTGCCACGGGCGACGCGGGCACGCCGGTCACCGTGCAGAACGCGTGGAACGGGGCATCCGCCGTCACCGCCATGGCGGTCTCGCGCGACGGCACGCGCATCGCGGCGCTGGTCGAGTCGGGCGGCCGCACCTTCGTGTGGGTGAAGGGCATCGTGCGCACCGCCGACGGCACGCCGACCACCCTCGGGAGTCAGGTGCTCGAGGTCGCTGCCGCCCCCGGCATCGGGCGCGGGCTCACGTGGCTCGACGACGCGAACCTGGGCGTGCTGACCACCGGTGACGAGCAGCCGGTCATGATCGAGCAGCCGGTGGGCGGTCCGGGGTCGACGGTCGCGGCACCCGTCGATTCGGTCGCGATCGCCGGCGGCGGCTCGACCGCGACGGTGCGCCTGCGCGATGGGGCGGGCGCGCTGTACGTCAAGCGAGGGACGAACTGGAATCAGACCGGCAGCGGCATCACGGTGCTGGCGACGCAGCAGGGGCAGCCGCGCTGATTCCTCCCCAGCCGGGGCGGGGGGTGCCGGGCTCGGCGGGTGTGCACCGCTCACGTGCCGCAGATGCGGGCCGCACGGCATCGACGGGCAGAGTGGGAGCATGCCGTTCCTGCCCGCCGCCGTGCGCGACGCGCTGGAGGACGCGCTGACGCTCGCCTTCCCGGTCGAGTGCGCCGGCTGCGGTCTGCCCGACGAGGCGCTGTGCGCATGCTGTCGTGCGGCGCTCGTGCCGCGCCCTCGCGTGCGCACCCTGGCCGCAGGCATCCGCGTCGCGAGCTCGCTGCCGTTCGAGGGCGCTCCTGCGCGCGTCGTGCGGTCGCTCAAGGAGGAGGGGCGCACGGGGCTGGCCCGCGCTCTGGCTCCGTGCCTGGCGGAGGCCGTCGCGCTGCTCGACCCCGGCGGCGGGTGCGCGGTCGTGCCGGTTCCCTCGTCGCGCGCGGCGATGCGCCGCCGCGGCTATCGAGTGGTCGAGCTGGTCGCGCGGCGGGCGGGTCTGGCACCCGTGCGGCTGCTGCGCCCGGTGCGCCAGACCGCCGATCAGCGGGGTCTGGGTCGCGACGAGCGCGCGCGCAACGTGGCCGGCAGCCTCCGGGCGACGGACGCCCGGGGACTGCGGGTGGCGGATGCCTGCGGACGGCGCGCGATCGTCGTCGACGACGTCGTGACGACCGGGGCGAGTCTGGCCGAAGCGGTGCGGGCGCTGCGACACGCCGGGGTGGAAGTGATCGGTGCGGCCACGATCGCCGCCACGGCGCGGATCGCGCCGGGTGCGCGTGAACACGAGGTGAACTTCCGCGTGACATGACCTGTCGCCCGGACTACCGTGGGGGGACACAAGGCGACTCGATGGTCCGCCCTTGGCCGGGCGGACCGGAACAAGGAGGTCAAGGATGGAAACCAGCATCGTCGGCGTGGGAGTGGGCATCACCGATCGGTTCCGCTCCGTTGTCGAAGAGAAGTCCGTCCGCATCGAGAACCTCGCGCCGCGCGCGCAGTCCCTCGAGGTCAAGGTCACCCACCGCGCGTACCACAACACGCGGGTCGACGACGAGACGGTCGAGCTCACCCTCACCGGCAAGGGCCCGATCGTGCGGGCGGAGGCCGTCGACGGCGACAAGTTCGCCGCGCTCGACCTCGCGCTCGACAAGATGACCGAGCAGCTGCGGCGCGCGAAGGACAAGCGCGTCGACGCGCGCAACCACCCCCGCGGAGCCAAGTTCGAGAAGGGGAGCGGACAGCTGCAGGGGATCGACGTGCAGCCGGCGTCGGCCGACGTGCTGCGCGCCGTCGCGACCGGCGAGGTGCCCGTCATCGCCGGCGACGAGGAGGAGGCCGACTACACGCCGGTCGTCATCCGCACCAAGAACTTCGACGCCGAATGGATGACCGTGGAGGAGGCGGTCGACCGCATGGAGCTGGTCGGCCACGACTTCTTCCTCTTCATCGACGCCCGCAGCGACCACCCGAGCGTGGTCTACCGCCGCAAGGGCTGGGACTACGGCGTCATCTCGCTGACGGCCGCCGCCCCGCCGGAGGCCGAGGAGCTGGCCTCCTGACCTGACACGACGAAGCGCCGGGACCCGGGGGTCCCGGCGCTTCGTCATGTCCCGTCAGGACTGCTCACCCGACGCGACACGCCCTCGATGAGGCGCACGCAGGGCGTGTCGCGTCGGGTGAGCGGCCCCGGACGTCAGTCGAAGATGTCGCCGAGGAGGCCGCCGATCACGAGACCGCCGAGGATGCCGCCCATCGCGTCGCCCATGCCGCCTCCGCGTCGCCCGCCGCCGCCCTGACCCCAGCCGCCCGGATCCTGCGGACGGGACGAGTCGATGTCGCGCTGGGCGAGCTGCAGGGCTTCGGCCGCCAGCATCCCGGTCCGTCGTGCCATCTGCAGCGCCGGCTCGAGCGAGTCCTCGCCGCCGGGCAGCGCCTCCATGTCGAGTCGCAGTCGCTCGGCCTCGGCGAGCCGTGTGCGGGCGTCGGCGCCGATCCAGCCGCGGTGGCCGGAGATGACGCGCGCGCGACGGCGAGCTGATGGTCGGCGTCGTCGACGGCATGACGGATCTGCTCGACCGTCGGAAGGGGGCGGGCCGCGCGCTCGCGCGCCGTGTCGATCGCAGCGTCGAGGGCGGTGTTGGCCTCGCGCAGTCGAGTGAGCTCGCGGAACGGGTCGGCCTTCGCGCCGGCGGGCGACAGCGCGGCCAGCGCCTCTTCGAGCGCCGACACGGCCGCCGTCACGGCGGGCACCTGGGGGGCGTTCCGCGCGGCGACGATGTCTCCGCGCGAGTCGGCCACCACGTCGGCGAGCGTGGACTGCGCGCGCAGCGCCTCGACCTCGAAGTCGTCGACGGCGTCGAAGAGGGAGGCCGCACGCCGCACCGCCTCGGTGGCCGTCTCCAGCGCCAGGAGCGCCTGCTCGCGCTGTCCGGTAGCGCGACGGCGCTCCGACACGTCGGCCCCGTGCTCGGCGAAATCGAGCAGTTGCGCCGCTTCATCGGCATTGGCGGCGACGGGAGCGCACCGCGTCGTCGCTGTAGCGCTCGCCGACGCGGGCGATCACCGCCCGCACGTCGGCGAGTCGCTCGCGCAGGCGCACGGCGTCGGCGCGCACCCCGGCGAGGATCTCGGGAGCACGCCGCACGGTCGCGATCCGCCCGGCCAGAGCCTCGGTCTTGTCGTCGATGACCTCCCCGGCCCACTCGCACAACTGCACGATGCGGGCGTTGCGGGTGCGCAGCTCCTCGCGCGTGTCGGGGATCTCGTCGTGGTTCAGCTGGTGCAGGTGGAACGCCTCGGCCAGGTGGGTGCGCACCGCGGTGAGCGCCTCGCGCAGCTCGCGCGTGGCATCCGTCCCCAGCTCCGCCTCCGCGAACACGAGCTCGTCGGCGGTGACGCGCAGCCGCTCGTCGGTCGCGACCAGCGCGCTCTGCGCGCGGCGGTCGAGGTCGGCGTCCTGCGCGTCCTGCTGCGCCTGCTCTTCACGTCGTCGCTTGCCCCAGAATCCGGCCATGCTTCGATCCTAGGTCGCCGCTCCGGGGCATCCTCCCGCGGTTCGCGCTAGGCGCACCCGGCCGGGCCGCTTGCACGTTCTGTGTCACGAATCGGCGTCCGCCCTAAGGGAATCGATAGGGCGGACGCAGGGAGGTGTAGCAGAAGGCGAAAGAGAGTGCGGGCCGGCAGACGAGCGGATGCCGCAGGCGTGTGTCAGTCGCGGTGGCGCGGCTTGCGGGGCGGGCGGTCGTCGAACGATCCGCGGGCGGGGCGGTCGTCTCGGGCCGGACGGGCGTAGCCGCCGCGGTCGTCGTCGCGCCGACGACCGGGACCGCCGGTGTCGAGGCGCAGCTCGATGAGCTGGCCCGAGATGCGGGTCCCGGAGAGTCGGTCGAGCGTCTCGCGCCCCAGGTTCGCGGGAAGCTCCACGAGCGAGAAGTCGGGACGGATCTGGATCGCCCCGAAGTCGCCGCGGCCGAGGCCCCCTCGTTGGCGAGGGCGCCGACGATCTGACGCGGCTCCACGCGGTGCCGCCGGCCGACCGCGATCCGGTAGGTGGCCATCGGCCCGCTCGCGCCCCGTCGCTCCGTGCGGTCGCCGCGCTCGACGCGGTCACCCCGCTCGGGACGGTCGCCGCGTGGCGAGCGCGCCGACGGCTCGGGGTCGGGCTCGAGCAGCAGCGGCGTCTCGCCCTGCGCGACGACCGCGAGGGCGGCGGCGACATCGGTCTCGGGCACGTCGTGATGGCGCACGTAGTGGGCGACGATGTCGCGGAACCGGTCGATGCGCTCGGTCTCGCCGAGGGCCGCGGTGATCCGGTCGTCGAAGCGCGACAGGCGTGTCTCGTTCACCTCGTCGACGCTGGGCAGCGTCATCTCGGTGAGCTCCTGGCGGGTGGCGCGCTCGATCATCTTCACCAGGCCGCGCTCGCGGGGGTGACGAAGCTGATCGCGTCGCCGGTGCGTCCGGCGCGCCCGGTGCGGCCCGTGCGGTGCACGTACGACTCGGCGTCGGTGGGGATGTCGAAGTTCACCACGTGCGAGATGCGGTCGACGTCCAGGCCCCGGGCCGCGACATCCGTCGCCACCAGGATGTCGAGCTTGCCCGACTTGAGCTGGTTCACGGTGCGCTCGCGCTGGGCCTGGGCGATGTCGCCGTTGATCGCGGCGGCGGAGTACCCGCGGGCGCGCAGCTTCTCGGCGATCTCCTCGGTGACGCTCTTGGTGCGGCCGAAGATGATCATGCCCTCGAAGTTCTCGACCTCGAGGATGCGCGTGAGCGCGTCCATCTTCTGCTGCCACGCGACGATCAGATAGCGCTGCGTGATGTTCGCGGAGGTCGCGGTCTTGGTCTTGACCGTGATCTCCTCCGGATCGTGCAGGTACTGCTGCGACATGCGGCGGATGGATGCCGGCATGGTCGCCGAGAACAGCGCGACCTGCTTGGTGTCGGGGGTGTCGGCGAGGATCGTCTCGACGTCTTCGGCGAAGCCCATCTTGAGCATCTCGTCGGCCTCGTCGAGCACGAGGAACTTCATCCGACAGGTCGAGGGTGCCCTTGTCGAGGTGGTCCATGATGCGACCGGGGGTGCCCACGATGATGTGCACGCCGCGACGGAGGGCCGACAGCTGCACGCCGTAGCCCTGTCCGCCGTAGACGGGGAGCACGTGCACGCCCTTGGTGTGGCCGGCGTACTTCTCGAACGCTTCGCACACCTGCAGCGCGAGCTCGCGCGTCGGGGCGAGTACGAGCGCCTGCGGCGACTTCTGCGCCAGGTCGAGGCGGTCGAGGATCGGCAGCGCGAACGCCGCGGTCTTGCCGGTGCCGGTCTGGGCGAGGCCCACGACGTCGCGCCCGGACAGCAGCGTGGGGATGGTGGCGGCCTGGATCGCCGACGGCGTCTCGTACCCGACGTCGCGCAGCGACTTGAGAACCGCCTCACCCAGCCCGAGGTCGGCGAAGGTGGGGGTCGCGGTCTCGTCGGGCGTCTCGGTCTCGGTGGAGTTCTCGGTTTCAGGCACAGTTCAGCGTAGTGCGCGCGCCTGAGAGGGGACAGGACGCCCGGGCGCCCTAGCTGTAGGAGGTCAACACGTTATTGACGCGTGCGGGTGTCGCGGATGCTGGCGGTTGTCCGCCGTGTGCGCCGTGGGGGCGATGATAGTTGTAATGCTGGTTCCAGATCTTGAGTGCGGCGGCGCGCTCTGTCTCTGAGTGCCAGGTGCGGGCGTAGAGGAACTCTTCGGCGAGGATGCGGTTGTATCGCTCGATCTTCCCGTTGTGACGCGGCGTGTACGGGGTGATCCGCTGGTGCCGACTCTCACCGACCGCTTCGGCGAAGGCGTTCGCCCGATAGCAGGAGCCGTTGTCTGTCACGATGCGTTCGATCTGTGTGATGCCGTGGGCCGCGAGCCACGATCTTGCTCGGTCGAGAAACGCCACGGCCGTGACGGCTTTCTCGTCGGGCAGCGCCTCGGTGTAGGCGAGTCGGGAGTAGCCATCGATCGCGGAGTGGAGGAACACGTAGCCGGTCTTTACGCCGCGTCTTCGACCGGGCTACCTCCTTGGCCTTGACGCTGTTCTTGCCGTGCACGCGCCAGCCGCCCCCGTCAGGAATACGGCCGGTCTTCTTCACGTCGATGTGCACCATGTGGCCGGGGCGGTTGGCGATGATTTTTCTCGCCTCACGGTTGTTCTCGCCGGTGGGGTCCATGAACTTTCGCCGGTTCAGCCCCAGCTGGGCCAGCAACCGCGTGATCGTGCGGCGGCCGACCGGTGTGCCATCGTGGCGGAGCTCGAAAGCGATGCGGGATGCGGACCACTTGTGCTCGCGCCGCATCTGCTCGATCCGCCTGACGAGCTGCCCCGGCGTAGCCGTTGGCTGCCGTGCCGGAGCGGATGAGCGATCGACCAGGCCGAGTTCACCGAACTGCTTGTACCGGTTTACCCACTTGGAGGCGGTCGCGCGGGAGATGCCCATCTCAGCGGCGACGTGAGCGATCGGACGCGTGCGACACCGAACGACCAATCGCATGCGTCCTTCGGGAGTCAAGGGCGCGTTTGCGTGCGTCATGTGCTCGCCAGGTCCGCTGCTGCGCGGCTGAGGTTCTGGATCTGGTGCAGGGGTATCCCCGCGTCACGGTGGATGCGCATCCGTCGCATGCCGCTGGGGCCGTCTCCTTCGAGGAGGCCTGAATCGGCCTGACTTTCGTTCCTATCGGGAGCCTTGTCCGGCAGGTGCCGGTTGGGCTGATTCCAGGTCAGCGTAGTATGCGTTCTCGACCTCGATCGGGGTGCGCATGTCGAGCTCGCCGTGGAGGCGCTGGTTGTTCCACCACCACACCCACTCGAGCGTCGCGAGTTCGACCTGCTCGACGGTCCGCCACGGTCCGCGCTGACGGATCAGCTCGGTCTTGTAGAGGTTGTTGACCGCCTCTGCCATCGCGTTATCAAACGAGTCGCCGACGGTCCCCGTGGAGGGGACCGCGCCGAGCTCGACGATCCGCTCCGTGTAGACCATCGCGGTGTAGTTCGACCCATGGTCAGCGTGATGATGAGCCCGTCGAGCCGTCCGCCGACGCCCCAGGCGGCCATGTCGAGCGCCTGCATCGGCAGGATCTCGGCGCGCAGCGTGGATGCGACGTTCCAGCCGACGATCCGCCTCGAGTAGACGTCGGTGACGAACGCGACGTACGCGAAACCGGACCAGGTGGCGACATACGTCACGTCACACACCCAGAGCCGTCGCGGCGCCGGCGCGGTGAAGCGACGGTTGACCAGGTCGCTCGGCAGCGCCACGGTCTTGTCGGAGCGCGTGGTGAATACCCGCTTCGACTTCCGGACGCCGCGGACCCCAGCGAGCCGCATGAGGCGTTCGGTCTGGTCGCGGCCGATGTCCCAGCCTTGCCGGCGCATCAGCGCATGCATCTTCCGGCGGCCGTAGACGCCGTAGTTCTCGGCGTGCAGCCTCGCGACCTCCGGGACCAGCAGCTCATCCTTCAACTGCCGCGCGGACGGCGCACGGCCGATGGCGGCGCGGTAGCCGCGGGAGGTGAGGAAGCCCTGCACTGCCGGTCGCAGGACACGGCAGATGAGCTCGACCCCGAAACGATCCCGGTGCTCATTGATGAACCGGATCATCTCGGTCAGGGGCGGTCGAGCTCCTTCGCGAAAAACACGCTCGCAGCCTTGAGGATCTCATTCGCCTTCCGCAGCTCGGCGTTCTCCTTCTCGAGCTGCTTGATCCGCTGCGCGGCCTCGGTCGCCCCAGGCTTGCCGCCGGCGTCGACCTCGTAGCGGCGCTGCCAGAGCCGCAGCGTCTCCGGGCTCATGCCCAGCAACCCCGCGACGTGACGGACCGCGCTCATCATGTTCGGGTGCGACGGCCGCGTCTCCGCGAGCATCCGCAGCGCGCGCTCACACATCTCCGGCGAATACTTCCTGTTCATCGAGTTCCATCCTTGCTTGAAGAACGGAACGAAAGTCAGGCCGATTCAGCCGTCGGGGTCTTCGAGTTCTGCGCCGCGATAGTAGAAGATATTGATCCATCCTTGTGCCGCGTAGAGCTTCACCACGGCGTGGCCGTTGAGGGAGAAGTAGGGGTGGCTCCACTTGATCGCTTCCTGGAACGGACCGCCTGCGCGAATCGCCGTGACGGTGGAAGTGAGCACCTCCGCCGGCCAGGGATGCGTAGCCTCAGCGAGGTAGCGGTCGACGTCGGTGCCGATCATGCGTCTTGGCTCAGGTGGACGCGGTTACCTGCCACATCACGCAGCGTGACCGCGGTTCCCCACGGCTGCGACTCCGGTTGTCCTTCAAACTCGATCCCACGCTCCAGCATCGCTTCATAGTCTCTGCGGCAGTTCTCGGTCGCGATGCTGAACATCGACAACCCGGCCGCCTGCCCACCTACAAGAACCTTCTCCTCCTCGGTCGTCGCGAGGTCGAGGTTGATCCCGAACCCAGGCTGCTCTGGATAGCCGACGAGGACCCAGCGGTAGTCGCCGAGCCGCTTGTCTTCGAGCAGGCTCATGCCAAGCTTGCCGGTGTAGAAGCCGACCGCCTCATCGAGGTCGTTCACGAGGACTTTGAATAGTGGGATCGATGGCACGGGTAGCCTCCTCAAGTGCGGGTGGTGATGAACAGCGGACCCAGCCTCGCGTCACCCTGGGCCCTCAGTCTTGGACCAATGCGACCTTCCCATCCGGATCGATCGTGTGCTGGAACTGCCTGCGATAGTCGCGTGGAGTCATCAGCGCGAACAAGGTGAAAGCGCGATTCATGTGCGGCTGGTCCGCGTACCCAGCCTCCGCCGCCACGCGGGCAAGCGGGAGATCCTTGTTCATGAGCAGGCGGCGGGCGCGTTCAAACCGGACGCGTGCGATCATCTGCGCCGGCGTCGCATCCAACACCTCGCGGAAGTCGCGCTGAAGCTTGCGCTGCGAGGAGGTGCACGCCGCCGCGAGTTCCGCCACGGTCAGCTTCGCGGCGTGGTCCGTGATCGCCCGCCCCGCCTCCCGGAGGGGTGCGGGACCGATCGTCCACGCCAGTAGGTGCGACAGCAGCACCCGGTTCAGCCCGTCCACCGGGTGCGCGGACGAGGCCGCGTCGCGGACGCCGGCGACAAGACCCGCGTCGAAGACGTCGTCTGCCGCTGCCCATTGTCGTCCGGCGAAGGCGCTGACGTCCCCGAACGGGGCCAGGCCCCACCACGGGAACCTGACGCACCAGACTTGCATGGCGCCCTCGGCTGTCAGAACGAGCGGACGGTCGAGCGTCCCGATCGCGACACATGTCGGTAGCTCAACGCCTGCGTCCCTGTAGGAGGTGGCAAGCTGGACGACCAGCTCGACCGTGCCGTCAGGCATCACCGTCTCGACATCCTCATCGCCGTACGCCCGCTCGTATGTCCACGCGCACGTCACCCACTCGGACAAGCCGGGATGGAGCCTTTCCTCCCGATAGATAACCGGAGCCACCCGATTATCATCCCGCTCGACGAGCCGCGCGCCCGTCAACAACCTCCTGGCCAGCAACACCTAGCTCCTGACGGGGCGACCGCGACGCGGACGCTGCGACGTGGGCGCGAGCGGAAGAGACGACCCCGGATGCTGCGCCAGCCGCTCCTCGACGCGGTCGAGCCAGTGCAGCTCGGCCTCGGCGGCGCAGACGAGCGCGTCCGAGATGAGCGCGCCGGCGAGCTCCGCGGGGTCGGCGGGGGAGCCGAGCGGCTCCCGGGAGAGGCCCCGCAGCCGTGCGGTGGAGGCGACGCGCTGAGCCCGCACGATCGCCGTCGCATCCGCGCCGGGGAGCGTGGCGGCCAGCGACACCTTCACGGCGAGCTCGTCGCGGGTGACGGCGGGGGCGTCCACGGGGGTGTCGAGCCATTCGCGCACGGCGGCGGAGCCGGCATCCGTGATCCGCCAGTAGACGTGGCCCTGCGCGTCGACCGCGTCCTTCTCGACGAGGCCGTCGCGCTCCAGGCGGTCGAGGGTGTTGTAGATCTGGCCCACGTTCAGCGGCCACGTGGCCCCGGTGCGGCGGTCGAACTCGGAGCGGAGCTGATAGCCGTAGCACGGCCCCAGATCGAGGATCGCCAGCAGGCTCTGCTTCACCGACACGTCGTCCCGCCTTCCATACCCGGTATTCAGTTTCTGAGCATACATTTCACCGGAGCCGGTGGGAGCCGTCGCGGCGTCCAGCGCACCTCAAGGTCACAGCCCGATAACATGGATGCATATGCCTGCCGCCGAGCGGCACGGCAACCGACGGCCGGAACGCGTGCGCGCACGTCACCCCCGACAGATGGAGATCGTCCCGTGGCAAACCCCCTCGAGAAACTGCTCCGCGCCGGCGAGGGTCGCATCCTCCGACGCCTGCAGCAGGTGGTCAAGGCCGTGAACGCCCTCGAAGAGGACTACGCCCAGCTGACCGACGAGGAGCTGCGCAGCGAGTCGGTCGAGCTGCGCGCGCGCCACGAGGCCGGCGAGACGCTCGACCAGCTGATGCCCGAGGCCTTCGCCGCCGTCCGCGAGGCCGCCAAGCGCACCCTCGGCCAGCGCCCGTACGACGTGCAGATCATGGGCGGCGCGGCCCTTCATCTCGGCAACATCGCCGAGATGAAGACCGGTGAGGGCAAGACCCTGACCGGCGCCTTCCCGGTGTACCTCAACGCGATCGCAGGCAAGGGCGTGCACGTTATCACCGTCAACGACTTCCTGGCGTCGTACCAGTCGGAGCTGATGGGCCGCATCTATCGCGCCCTGGGCATGACGACCGGGACGATCGTCGCCGGCCAGACCCCCGAGGTGCGCCGCGAGCAGTACGAGGCCGACATCACCTACGGCACCAACAACGAGTTCGGCTTCGACTACCTGCGCGACAACATGGCGTGGCGCAAGGAGGACCTCGTGCAGCGAGGTCACTTCTTCGCGATCGTCGACGAGGTCGACTCGATCCTCATCGACGAGGCGCGCACCCCGCTCATCATCTCCGGGCCGTCCTCGGGGGAGGCCAACCGCTGGTTCACCGAGTTCGCGAAGATCGCCCAGACCCTCGAGGCGGGCGAGGACTACGAGGTCGACGAGAAGAAGCGCACCATCGGCGTGCTCGAGCCCGGCATCGAGAAGGTCGAGGACTACCTCGGCATCGACAACCTGTACGAGTCGGCCAACACCCCGCTCATCTCGTTCCTCAACAACTCGATCAAGGCGCTGGCGCTGTTCAAGCGCGACACCGACTACGTCGTGATGAACGACGAGGTCATGATCGTCGACGAGCACACCGGCCGCATCCTGGTCGGTCGCCGCTACAACGAGGGCATCCACCAGGCCATCGAGGCCAAGGAGGCGGTGCCGGTCAAGGCCGAGAACCAGACCCTGGCCACCGTCACGCTGCAGAACTACTTCCGCCTGTACGAGAAGCTCGCCGGCATGACCGGTACCGCCGAGACCGAGGCGGCCGAGTTCATGTCGACCTACGAGCTGGGCGTGGTGCCCATCCCGACGAACAAGCCGATGATCCGCAAGGACCAGTCCGACCTCGTCTACAAGAACGAGCAGGCCAAGTTCGCCCAGGTCGTGGAGGACATCGCCGAGCGTCACGAGAAGGGCCAGCCGGTGCTCGTGGGCACCGTCAGCGTCGAGAAGAGCGAGTACCTGTCGCGGCTGCTGTCCAAGAAGGGCATCAAGCACGAGGTGCTGAACGCGAAGAACCATGCGCGCGAGGCGGAGATCGTCGCCCGCGCCGGTCGCCTGGGCGCGGTCACGGTCGCCACCAACATGGCCGGCCGCGGCACCGACATCATGCTCGGCGGCAATGCCGAGTTCCTCGCCGTCCAGGAGATGAAGGCCAAGGGACTCGACCCCGTCGAGACGCCCGACGAGTACGAGGCCGAGTGGGATGCCGTCTACGAGGGCACCCGGGACAGGGTCGCCGTCGAGGCGGCGAAGGTCGTCGAGGCCGGCGGGCTGTACGTGCTGGGCACCGAGCGCCACGAGTCGCGCCGCATCGACAACCAGCTGCGCGGACGATCCGGCCGTCAGGGCGACCCCGGCGAGAGCCGCTTCTACCTGTCGCTCACCGACGACCTCATGCGGCTGTTCCAGTCGGGCGCGGCCGAGGCGATCCTGAGCCGCACGAACTTCCCCGACGACGTCGCGATCGAGTCCTCGATGGTGTCGCGGGCGATCAAGAGCGCGCAGTCGCAGGTCGAGGGCCGCAACGCCGAGATCCGCAAGAACGTGCTGAAGTACGACGACGTCCTCAACCGCCAGCGCGAGGCGATCTACTCCGACCGCCGCCACATGCTGCAGGGCGACGACATCGCCGACCGCGTGCAGCACTTCATCGAAGACGCCATCAACGCCGTCATCGACGACCACACCGGCTCCGGTCACACCGAGAGCTGGGACTTCGACGCGCTGTGGACCGAGCTCAAGACCCTCTACCCCGTGAGCGTGACGATCGACGAGGTCGTCGCCGAGGCCGGCACCAAGGGCCGGATCACCGCGGCGGGCCTGAAGCGGGAGATCCTCTCCGACGCGCGCATCGCGTACGACAACCGCCAGGAGAGCCTCGGCGATGCCGCCACCCGCGAGCTCGAGCGCCGGGTCGTGCTGCAGGTGCTCGACCGCCGCTGGCGCGACCACCTCTACGAGATGGACTACCTCAAGGACGGCATCGGCCTGCGGGCGATGGCCCAGCGCGACCCGCTCATCGAGTACCAGCGCGAGGGCTTCACGATGTTCCAGTCGATGATGGGGCAGATCAAGGAGGAGTCGGTCGGCTACCTCTACAACCTCGAGGTCGAGGTGCGTCGCGAGGGCGACGAGGTCGCCCAGGTCGAGGCCAAGGGCCTGGGCGTCGCCCCCGTCGAGGGCCAGCGTCTGGAGTACTCGGCGTCCAACGACGCCGGCGAGGTCGAGGTGCGCAACGACCGCGGCCAGGTGCAGCAGGCGGCGACCGACCGCATCCGTCGTGCCGCCGCTGCCGCCTCCGCCGCGCCCGCCGCTCAGGCCGAGCAGCCCGCGACTCCCGCCGCGCGCGGGGCCTTCGGGCAGCGCACCGACGGCGCCGCCGGGCAGCCCGCCCCGCAGAACCGTTCGCAGCGCCGCGCCGCCGAGAAGAAGAAGTAGGACGGATGCCGCGCCCGCACGGGCCACACGCGGGCGATTGGCCGCATCCGCTCGGCATTATCCTGAGTCGATGAGCCCCCTCCGCCCCCTCGATCAGTCGGCCAAGCTGAAGAACGTCCTCTACGAGATCCGTGGACAGGCGCTCGTGGAGGCCGGGCGGCTCGAGGCCGAGGGGCACACGATCCTCAAGCTGAACACGGGCAACCCGGCCTCGTTCGGCTTCGAGGCGCCGTTCCAGATCGTGCGCGACATGATCGAGGCGATCCCGCAGGCCCACGGCTACAGCGAGAGCCGCGGCATCATGTCGGCCCGCCGTGCCGTGGTGTACCGCTACGAGCAGACCCCGGGCTTCCCCAAGGTCGACCCCGACGACGTCTTCCTCGGCAACGGCGTGTCCGAGCTGATCACGATGACGATGCAGGCGCTCCTCGACGAGGGCGACGAGGTCCTCATCCCGGCACCGGACTACCCGCTGTGGACGGCGATGACCAGCCTCGGCGGCGGCACCCCGGTGCACTACGTCTGCGACGAGCAGAACGGCTGGCAGCCCGACATCGAGGACATCCGCGCGAAGGTGACCCCGCGCACCAAGGCGATCGTCGTGATCAACCCCAACAACCCGACGGGGGCGGTCTACTCGCGCGAGGTGCTGGAGCAGATCGTCGAGGTCGCCCGCGAGCACTCCCTGCTGCTGCTGGCCGACGAGATCTACGACCGCATCCTGTTCGACGACGCCGAGCACGTCTCGCTCGCGACCCTCGCGCCCGACCTGCTGTGCCTGACCTTCAACGGGCTCTCCAAGACCTATCGGGTGGCCGGCTACCGCTCGGGATGGATGGTCATCACGGGGCCGAAGTCGCACGCCTCCGGCTTCCTCGAGGGCATCAACCTGCTCGCCTCGACGCGGCTGTGCCCCAACGTGCCCGCGCAGCACGCGGTGCAGGCCGCGCTGTCGGGGGTGCAGTCGATCGATGCGCTGATCGCCCCCACCGGTCGGCTGCACGAGCAGCGCGATGCGGCGTGGGAGGGGCTGGAGGCGATCCCCGGCGTCTCGTGCGTCCGGCCCGCCGGTGCCCTCTACGCCTTTCCGCGCCTCGACCCCGAGGTGCACGAGATCCACGACGACGCCAAGCTCGTGCACGACTTCCTCGTCGCCGAGCACGTGCTGCTGGTGCCCGGCACGGGCTTCAACTGGCCCGATCCCGATCACCTGCGCATCGTGACCCTCCCCGAGGCGCGCGTGCTGACCGAAGCGGTCGAGCGGCTGGGCAACTTCCTGGCGTCGTACACGCAGTGATCGGATGAGACGACGGATGCCACCGGCATCCGTCGTCTCATCGCGGTCCCCGTGGTGCAGGGGAAGACGTCCGGATCGGCCACTTCGTCGGGGCCGATCGGACGTCGGTCAGGGGGTCACAGGAGCGCGAGCGACGTGGCGCGCCAGCGGCGGTCCATGCCCTCCAGGCGCATCGCGACGGCGCGGGTGCGGGCGGGGCCGGCCACGATGACGACGGCCTCGACCACGCCGTCGGCGGGCGAGGAGTGATGCACCGAGAGGATCGCGTGCACCGGGCGCGAGGCCGGCACGCCCCGTGCGCTGCGCGCGCGGGTCGCGAGGTTGGCGCGGGTGACCAGCACACGGTAGGCGTCTTCGGTGAGCCAGCGCGCGAGCTGATCGACCTCACGCTGCCCCGACAGCACCTCGAGCACGCCGCGGGTGAGGTTGGTCAGCAGGGGCTCGGGGTCGGGAAGCACCTCCGACGAGGTGTGCTGCGGCGCGAAGAACTCGGAGAGCTCGACCGGGCCGACGGCTGCGGGGAGGCGGGCGGTGCCTGCGGGCGTCGGTGCCATCTCTGCGTCTCCAAACCGGTGTGTGATCTCGCAGAAGTACAACACAGGGGGAACTCTCAGGAAAGCATCAGGTTGCCGATGTGGATAACTTCTCATCGTTTCGTGACCTCGTGCTCTAGCCTTCCGAGCATGCGCTGGGACCGATTCTTCGAGGACCTCGAGGATCAGCTCGCCTCCGAGTGGGAGGCCGAGCGGGCCGCCCTCGACACCGAGGCGGAGCGCCTGCGCCTGGCGCGTGTGGCGATGCGCGAGCGACTGCGTGCGCTGGCCGAGCGCGAGCCGTCGGTGGCGCCGTCGTTCGAACTCGCGGACGGCACGGTCGAGGTGGCGCCGGTGACCGGCGTCGGGGCGGACTGGGTGGGGCTGGCACCCGCCGGGCCGCCCGGGGCGATGATCGTGCCGCTCGCGGCGATCGTCGCCATCGGGATGCCGCACGCCGAGCTGCTGCGCTCGGCCCGCGCGGACGGGGGCGCGGCGTCGACCCTCGGGGACCGCATGACGCTGGGCTTCGTGCTGCGCGACGTGTCGCGGCGCCGGCTGCCGGTGACGGTGTCGCTGCGGGGCGGGCGCGTCCTGACCGGCACCATCGATCGCGCCGGTGCCGACCACCTCGACCTCGCGCTGCACGACCCGGGCGCGGCGCGCCGGGCCGACGCGGTGTCCGGGCATCGGATGGTGCCGTTCGACGCGATCGTCCGGGTGCGCGTCGACGCCCCGGTCGCACTCCTCTGAACCCGTTCCCGACCTCAGACGTCGACCGGCTCAGACGCCGACAGGCTCAGTCGGGGTTGCGCACGATGCCGGCACCCCACAGCTCGGGGAAGCTGGCGGCGTTCGACTGACGCCACAGCGCCATGCGCCGGGCCTCCTCGGCCTGCTCGTCGAGGTAGTGCGCGACGCTGGCCTCCTCGACCCGCCAGCGGGCGGGGGAGCCCACGCGCACCCCGCGCAGCCGTCCGTCCAGAACGAGCTGGACGACTTCGTCGACGGACACGCCGAGCACCTCCGCGACCTGGGCGGGGGCCAGCAGACGCACGTCGGACGCCGGTGCTTCGGGCATGTCCCCATTATCGCGACACGTCCACCTCCCGGCCCCGCGGCGGGGCCGTCTGTGGATAACACGGGAGCCGGATCGGGCGACTGAGCCACGATGGAACGCATGACAGCACTCGAGCCCCCGCGTCGCCGGCCGCGCGCGTTCTGGAGCGACGCCCGATTCTTCCTCGGCATCGTGCTGATCGCGGCATCCGTCGCCGGCGTCTGGTTCGTCGTCGGGATGGCCCGACAGACCACTCCCGTATACGCCGCGGCGCGCACGATCGTGCCCGGGCAGACGCTCACCGCCGACGACCTGCGGGTGGTCGAGGTCGCGCTCGGGCAGCTCGGCGAGTCGTACGTCGGGGCCGACGCACTGCGCGCGGGGATGGTCGCCGTCCGCACGATCGCGTCGGGCGAGCTCGTGCCGCACAGCGCCGTGGGGGCGCCGGATGCCGCGACCACCACCACGGTCGTGCTGCGCAGCGCCGTCGACGTGCCCGGATCGGTCGTGCCGGGCACGACCGTGGAGGTGTGGGCGGCGCCGTTGCGCGAGCGGGGCGTCTACGACGCGCCGCGCATCCTCGTGGCCGACGCCACCGTGGTCTCCGTCACCCGTGACGACTCGATGATCGGCGGCGGCGCGGCGTCGCTCGAACTGGTCATCCCGCGCGCCGACGTGGCTGCCGCGCTGGCGGCGATGTCCGACCAGTCGGCGCTGTCGGTGGTGCCGTCGGCGGGCGGGCGATGAAGGTCGTCGTCGCCGTCGACGGGCACGCGGGCGAGACGCTCGCGGTCGAGCTCGAGCGCGAGGGGGCGACGGTGACCGCCGTGGTGCGGTCGTCGGCGCTGGTCACCCTCGCGCACCACGGGCTGCTCGGCGCCGAGGCCGACGAGCTCGCCGCACGCCTGGCCGACGCCGAGGTGGTCGTGCTGCACGTCGACCGCACCACCCTGACGGGCGCGACCGTGGCGCTGTGCGACGGCGCCGGCGCGCGGATCGTGCCGCTGTGCCCCACCGAGGCCGACGAGCGCCTCGCCGCCGCGTTCGGGCTGGGCCCGGTCCTCCCGCCGGGCGTCGAGGCCTGGCGCATCCTCGACGCGGTCGGCGCGGTGCCTCTCCCCTCGACCCCTGCCGCGACACGGCCGCAGCCGTCGTCCGTGATCGCCGTGTGGGGTCCGGCCGGCGCCCCCGGGCGCTCGACCGTCGCGATCGAGCTCGCCGCGGAGTTGGCTCGCGGCGGGCGCCATGTCGGACTCGTCGACGCCGACACCCACGCGCCGTCGCTGGCCCTCTCGCTCGGCCTGGCCGATGAGGGGCCGGGGTTCGCCGCAGCGTGCCGGCAGGCCGAGCTCGGCGGCGTCGACGCCCGCGAGCTCACCCGCATCTCGGTGCCGCTCGGGCGCGGCGGCGTCGACGTGCTCACCGGCATCAACCGCCCGTCCCGCTGGCCCGAGCTCAGCGAGTCACGTGTCGCCGCGGCGCTCGCCGCCTGCCGGGAGTGGGCCGACCACACCGTCGTCGACGTGGCCGCCCCGCTCGAGCGCGATGAGGAGATCGTGAGCGACCTCGACGGGCCGCGGCGCAACGCCGCCACGCTCGCGGCGCTGCGGGCCGCCGATCTCGTGGTGGCCGTGGCATCCGCCGATCCCGTGGGCATCTCGCGGTTCCTGCGCGGCTATCCCGAGCTGCGTGCGACGATCGGCACGACGCGGGTCGTCTCGCTGGTGAACCGTCTGCGGCCCGGGCCGCTGGGCCTCGACCCGCGCGGGCAGGTGCGCCGCGCGCTCGACCGCTTCGGCGGTGTCGAGGACGTCTGGTTCCTGCCGATGGACGTGAAGTCGACGGATGCCGCGACCCTCGCGGCGCGTCCGATCGCCGACGTGTCGCCCCGGGCGCCGTTCACCCAGGCCCTGCGCAGGTTCGTGGGCGATGCCGTCGCTCCGGCCGCCGACGCGTCCGCGGCGCCGGCGAGCTCCCGGCGCAGCCGCCGCCGCGCCGCCTGAGCCGGGGGGCCGAACGGCGCGGTCACCGCCCGGAACTAGGCTGGGGGAGTGTCGACGCTCAGCGATCTCGTCTACGCCCAAGGGCGCTCCACTGAAGCCGACGTCGAATGGCTGCACCGTCTCGCCGGCGACGGCCAGCTGCTGGCGGACCTGGCCTTCGCCGACATCGTGATCTGGGTGCCCACCGGCGACGACTCGTTCATCGCCGTGGCCCACACCCGCCCCGGCGGCGCGGCGACGCTGTTCTACCGCGACATCGTCGGCGACCGGGTGCGTCCGCAGTGGCGCACCCAGGTGCGGGAGGCGTACCAGAGCGGCACGATCGTCGACTCGGCGTCGCCCGACTGGTTCGAGGAGACCCCCACCCGCGTGCGGGCCGTGCCGATCGTGCGCAAGGGCACGCGCGACACCGCGCCGGCCGTCATCGGGGTGCTCACCCGCCACACCAATCTGGGCGAGACCCGCACGCCGTCGCGGCAGCAGATCACGTTCAACGACTGCGCCGACGACGTCTTCGGGATGGTCGCCTCGGGCGACTTCCCCGATCTCGACGCGCCCACCGCACCCCGCCGCGGGGCGCCGCGCGCCTCGGACGGGCTGATCCGTCTCGACGTCGACGGCATCACGACGTTCGCGAGCCCCAACGCGCTGTCGGCGTTCAATCGGATGGGCTTCGACGACGAGCTCGAGGGGGAGGCTCTGGTCGAGGTGACCACGCGCATCCTGCCCGCCAAGCGCCAGTTCGACGAGTCGCTGCCGCTGGTGGTGACCGGTCGCGCCCCGTGGCGGGCCGACATCGAGGCACGCGGTGTCGCGGTCTCGCTGCGCACCATCCCGCTGAAGGACCACGGCACGCGCATCGGCGCGATCGTGCTGTGCCGCGACGTCACCGAGATCCGCCACCAGGAGCAGGAGCTCATCACCAAGGACGCGACGATCCGCGAGATCCACCACCGGGTCAAGAACAACCTGCAGACCGTGGCATCCCTGCTGCGCATCCAGGCGCGCAGGTCGCACTCGGACGAGGCGCGGGAGGCGCTCACGCAGGCGATGCGGCGCGTATCGGCGATCGCGGTCGTGCACGACACGCTCTCGGAGGGCCTGGCGCAGAACGTCGACTTCGACGACGTGTTCGCCCGGGTGCTCAAGCTCGTGGCAGAGGTGGCGGCCGCGCCGACCACGCAGGCCCGGACCCGCTCGACGGGCCGATTCGGCACCCTGCCGAGCGAGTACGCGACACCGCTCGCCCTCGCCCTGACGGAGTTGGTCACCAACGCCGTCGAGCACGGTCTGGCCGGTCAGGAGGGCGACGTCGAGATCGTCGCCGACCGCACGGACGAGCGGCTCGAGGTGAAGGTGCGCGACAACGGCGTGGGCCTGCCCGAGGGCCAGGTGGGGCGCGGGCTGGGCACGCAGATCGTGCGCACCCTCATCCAGGGCGAGCTCGGCGGCACGATCGACTGGCACACGATCATGGGCAGCGGCACGGAGGTCACGATCGACATCCCGTTGCGTTACATCGACCGCTCGAAGAGCTGACACAGAAGAGCGGATGCCCGGGGTCCAGGCATCCGCTCCGACGCGGGGGCGCGGGTCAGCTGGCGCGGCGGGCGCGCGCGGCGCGGCGCTTGAGGGCGCGGCGCTCGTCTTCGGAGAGGCCACCCC
Organism: Microbacterium fluminis; assembly: GCF_051549805.1. GTDB lineage: Bacteria > Actinomycetota > Actinomycetes > Actinomycetales > Microbacteriaceae > Microbacterium. The sequence goes on along the minus strand of NZ_CP196042.1, from coordinate 3,157,272 downwards.
ACACACCCGAGTCCTGGCCGGTCTCGAGGGCGTACTGCAGGCAGATCTCGGTCACGGTGCAGCGGGCGCAGACGGACTTGGCCTTCTCGATCTGGTCGACGGCCGGACCGGTGTTGCCGACCGGGAAGAACAGCTCGGGGTCGACGGTCAGGCAGGCTGCTTTGTCGCGCCAGTCCATGGTGATGCTCCTTCTGACGAAGAGGATTCGAAGTTCAGGGTCCGATTCGGGTCCGTTACCCTGGTGGGATGTGCGAGCGATGCTCGCCCCACTTCGCTGTGGGAGCACACGGCTTGTTCAATCGTTCCATAGCACAATGGCGGAATCAAGAGATGTCCGGCAGGTTTCTGCCATGTTTTCTGGACATTCCCCTCGTGCGGTGGAGGATCCCTACAGACGCAGGCCGCTGACCCGGGAGGACCGTCGGAGATGAACGCACACGGCGCCGCCCGCGCGGCCGCGATCCTGCTGTGGCTGGAGGCCGTCGCGATCGCGGTCCTCGTCGCCCCGCAGGTGTCGGCCCTCGCCGCCGGCGAGGTCGAGTCGGGCACCAGCGCGATCGCGCTCGCGGTGCTCACCGCCGTCGGGGCCGTCGCGGTGGCCGCGTTCGGGTTCGCCGTCGCGCGCGGCCAGTCGTGGGGGCGCAGCGGCGGAATCGTGACGCAGCTGCTCATCCTCGCCGTCGCACTCGGAGCGGTGACCGGTGCCTACGCGCACCCGCTCATCGGGCTCGCCCTCGCGGTTCCCGCGATCGTCGTGTTCGCCCTGCTGGTGCTCGCCGCGCGCCGCGCCGGGGTCGAGCGTCAGGCGCGGGACGAGGCATCCGGAGATCCCCGCCGCTAGCGGATGCCGCGCTCAGGCGCCGAGCATCGTGCGCAGCCGGGCCACGTGGCCGGTGGCCTTGACGTTGTAGAGCGCGTGCTCGATGCGGCCGTCGGCGTCGATCACGAACGTGGAGCGCAGGACGCCCTGCACCGTCTTGCCGTAGTTCTGCTTCTCGCCCCACGTGCCGTACGCGTCGTGCACCGCGTGGTCGGGGTCGCTGAGGAGCTCGAAGGTGAGTCCGTCGCGCGCGCGGAACTCCTGCAGCTGCGCGGTGCTGTCGCGCGAGACGCCGAGCACCGTGTAGCCGGCGCCCTGCAGCGACGACAGGCTGTCGCGGAAGTCGCACGCCTGCGTGGTGCAGCCGGGGGTCATCGCGGCGGGGTAGAAGTACACGATGACCTTCTCGCCGCGGAGGTCGGCGAGCGAGACGGCGCGGCCGTCCTGGTCGTCGAGGGTGAAGTCGGGGGCGAGGTCGCCGGGTTCGAGTCGCACGTCAGCCATGCGTCCAGCCTAGGGCTCAGGCGGCCGGGGCGAACGTGGAGAGCAGGCGCTGCAGCGAGTCGAGACGGGCGGCGGCGTTGGGCCCGGCGCGGCCCTCGTCGACCGCCTCGACGATGGCGCAGTCGGGCGCGTCGGGCAGGTGCGTGCACCCGCGCGGGCAGTCCTCGGCGATGGCGGCGAGGTCGGTGAAGGCCTTCAGGATGTTGGTCGGGTCGACGTGGCCGAGGCCGAACGAGCGCACTCCGGGGGTGTCGATCACCCAGCCCGAGCCGCCCTCGCCGCGGTAGCGCAGCGACACCGTCGAGGAGGACGTGTGGCGGCCGCGGCCGGTGACGACGTTGACGTGGCCGGTGGCCCGCTGCGCGTCGGGCACCAGCGCGTTCACGAGCGTGGACTTGCCGACGCCGGAGTGCCCGACGAAGACGGTCGAATGCCCGACCAGCTGTGCGCCGATCCGCTCGATCGGCATGTCCTCGGTGCCGTCGCCGCGGCGTGCACTGGTGAAGACCTCGAGGTCGAGGCCGGTGAAGTGCTCGAGGAACTCGGTCGGGTCGGCGAGATCGGTTTTTGTCACGACGAGCATCGGACGGATGCCGGCATCCAGCGCCGCGACCAGGTAGCGGTCGACGAGCCGCGCGCGGGGCTCGGGATCGGCGGCGGCGACCACGACGAGCATCTGATCGGCGTTGGCCACGATGATGCGCTCGACCTGATCGGTGTCGTCGGCACTGCGCCGCAGCAGCGACGTGCGCTCCTCGATGCCCACGATGCGCCCGAGCGTGCCCTCGTCTCCGGACGCGTCGCCGACGACACGGGCCCGGTCGCCCGTGACGATCGGCACCTTGCGCAGCTCGCGGGCCCGGGTGGTCAGCACCCTCCGCTCGTCGGGCTCGTCCTCGTCGATCAGGACGGTGTAGCGGCCGCGGTCGACGCCGAGCACCCGCGCGATGCGGGCGTCGCTGTGCGCGGGCCGGCGCTTCGTGCGCGGTCGGTTGGCCTTCGGGTTGGGCCGTACCCGGATGTCGGCCTCGTCGAACTCCGGTTCGTCGTCGTCCTCGTCGTCGCCGAGCCAGCTCACGCGACGGCGTCCTCCGCGTCGCCGTGCGCGGCATCCGTCCCCGGCTCGGGCGAACCCTGCACCATCGCCTGCCACAGCTCGGGGAACTCGGGCATGGTCTTGGCGGTCGTCCCGATGTCGTCGACCTCGACCCCGGGCACCGCGAGGCCGATCAGCGCGCCGGTGGTGGCCATCCGGTGGTCGTGGTGCGCGTGCCACGTGCCGCCGTGCAACGGCTGCGGAACGATGCGGATGCCGTCCTCGAGCTCGTGCGCCTCGCCGCCGAGCGCGCGCAGCTCGGCGATGAGCGCCGCGATGCGATCGGTCTCGTGACCGCGGATGTGCCCGATGCCGTACAGCGTGGTGGGGGCATCGGCGAAGGCGGCCAGCGCGAACACGGTGGGGGTCAGCTCGCCCGCCGCCGACAGGTCGAGGTCGACCCCGCCGATGGACGCGCCGCCGGTGACGATCATCGCGCCGCCCCGACGGGTGACGCGTGCACCCATGAGGGAGAGGATGTCGCCCAGCATCGCGCCGGGCTGCGTGGAGTGCACGGGCCAGCCGGTGACCGAGACCGTGCCGCCGGCGATCATCGCCGCGGCCAGGAACGGGGCGGCGTTGGAGAGGTCGGGCTCGATCGCGATGTCTTTCGCGCGCAGGGGACCGGCCGGCACCACCCATTCGCCGGGCGCCGGCTTCTCGACGTGCACGCCGCGGTGACCCAGCGTCTCGATCGTCATGTCGATGTGCGGCTGGCTGGGCAGACGCTCGCCCGCGTGGATGAGGTGCAGGCCCACGTCGTAGCGGGCGGCGGCCAGCAGCAGTCCGGACACGAACTGGCTCGACGCGCTCGCGTCGATCGTGACCTCGCCGCCGCGCGTGTGGCCGCGTCCGCGCACGGTGAAGGGGAGTGCCCAGTGGCCGCCGTCGTCGATGTCGACACCGACGTCGCGCAGCGCGGTGATCATGGCACCCATCGGACGGTGCAGCGCGCTCTCGTGGGCGGTGAGGGTGACATCGCCCCGGGCGAACCCGGCGATCCCGGCCACGAACCGCATCACCGTGCCGGCCTGGCCGCAGTCGACGACGGTGTCGCCGCGCAGCGGCCACACCGGCGTGATCTCGAGGTCGTCGCCGAAGTGCCCGTTTCCGGGCACGGCCTCGATGCCCACGCCCAGCGCACGCAGGGCCTCGATCATGCGCGCGGAGTCGTCGGAGTGCAGCGGCGAGCTCAGCCGGCTGGGCCCGTCGGCGAGCGCCGAAAGGACCAGTTCGCGATTGGTCAGCGACTTGGAGCCGGGCACCGTAACGGTGGCCTTGAGGGGCTCCTCGCACGTGGGCGCCGCCCAGCGGCCCCGGCGGCGTGCCGCCCGGGGGGAGTCGTGGGAATACCGCTCGGCGCTCATGGGTTTCTAGCCTACTGAACAGCCCGACGACCGACCCCAGAAAGGCGCCGATGATCGCAACGCTCGAGCGCCCGGTGACGGCCGATCGCACCGACGTACAATGGCGCGTGATGAACGACGAGGCACAGACCACGGTCGACGCGCGCACCCAGTTCGAAGAGCAGGCGCTGCCCTTCATGGACCAGCTGTATGCGGCGGCGATGCGCATGACGCGCAACCCCGCAGACGCGGCCGACCTCGTGCAGGAGACGTTCGTCAAGGCGTTCGCCTCGTGGAAGACGTTCACGCAGGGGACGAACCTCAAGGCGTGGCTGTACCGCATCCTCACCAACACCTACATCAACACGTATCGCAAGAAGCAGCGTGAGCCCTATCAGGGCACCATCGACGACCTCGAGGACTGGCAGCTCGGGGGAGCGGAATCGACGACGGCGACCAGCAGTCGCTCGGCCGAGGCCGAGGCGATCGACCACATGCCGGCATCCGTGGTCAAAGACGCCCTGCAGTCGATTCCGGAGGATTTCCGGCTGGCGGTGTACCTCGCGGATGTCGAGGGCTTCGCCTATCAGGAGATCGCCGACATCATGAAAACCCCGATCGGCACGGTCATGAGCCGCCTGCACCGTGGCAGGCGCCTGCTTCGCGACCTTCTCGCCGACTACGCGGCCGAGCGCGGCATCACGTCCGCCGCCCCCGCGGAACGAGTATCGACTGGAGCAGAGAGATGAGCGACTGCGGCTGCGAGAAGGCCCGACGCGACCTGGAGGAGTACCTCCGCAACGAGGTGTGCAAGACCGAGCACCGCGACATCGCGGAGCATCTTGCGAGCTGCCCCGGATGCCAGGACGAGGCCCACGTCGCCCGCACCCTCACCGAGGTGGTCGCCCGCGCCTGCAAGGAGACGGCCCCCGAGGAGCTGCGCGCGCTGGTGATCGCGCGGCTGCGCGAGTCGGCGTCGGAGACCGCCCCCGCCTGAGACGCCGTCAGCGCAGCGCGTCCAGGGCGCGGCGAGCCGCCCGGACGACCTCCGGATCGGTGACCAGGTGCGTGCCGTCATCCCGACCGCCCAGCGCCAGGCCGGCCGAGCCGAACGCCGCCTTGGCCGACAGGTGCACCCCGGACACCCCGGCCGCGGCCAGCATCCCGATGTCGACCGGGCGCACGCCGCCTCCCGCCATGATCTGCGGTCCGTCCTCGACCGCGCACATCGCTGCGATCACATCGCGCCCTTCGACGGCGCGCGCGTGCGCCCCCGAGGTGAGGACGCGGTCGACCGTCCCGGCCAGATCCCGGACGAGTTCGACGGGTGCGCAGGACTGATCGATCGCGCGATGGAAGGTGACCTCCGCGCCGGAGGCCGAGGCGGCATCCGTCCACGTCTCCAGCGCCTCGCGGTCGAGCGTGCCGTCGGGCCGCAGCGCGCCGACCACGACGCCCGCCGCCCCCTCGGCGACGGCGGCCCGCACGTCGGCGGTCATGGTCCGCACCTCGTCGGCGTCGTAGACCGCGTCGCCGGGACGACAGCGCACCAGGACGTGCACGGGGATGCCGGTGGCCACCGCCGCCCGGATGAGGCCGACCGACGGGGTGACTCCGCCGAGCTCCAGCGCGCTGCACAGCTCGACCCGGTCGGCGCCCGCGTCGGCGGCCAGACGCGCACCCGCTGCGGAGACGACGGCGATCTCCAGGGCGGGGCGGGTGCGGTCGGTGTCGGCCATACCCCACGGTAACCGCGCCGGATACCGCATCGCGCCCCATCACAGGCGACGCACCGCGACGGCACAGTCGCCGCATAGCGAACCTGGCCTAGCCTGAGGAGGGATGACGAACGGGGAGCACATGTCCGGCGCGACGCAGAGCGCGGTCGTCGACGGTACGCCGCGCCCGAAGCGGATGCCGCGCCGGCTCGCTCCGATCGTCGGATACGCCCGGCGCCACCCCGTCGCCGTGGGGTTCGCTCTGCTCGTGCTCGTGACGGGCGTCGCGACGGGCTCGCTGTGGGGCGTGCCGGTACCTCCCGCCCTGACGTGGAGCGCGTCGTCGTGGAGCGCGCCGCTGTCGTGGTGGTCGGCGATCACGGCGCTCACGGTGCCCGACTCGCCCGTCGAGGCCGTCCTCTCGGTGCTGCTCGCCCTCACGGTGCTGGCCGCCGCCGAACGCATCCTCGGCAGCGCGCGCACCGTGGCGGTGATGCTCGCGACGGGTGTGGTGTCGCTGTTCGTCGGCGCGATCCTGCAGTCGCTGCTGGCCCTGCTGCCCGAGGTGAGCCTCGCCGCGGATCAGGCCGGCGTGCTCGACCCGCCGATGGCCATCGCCGGTGCCATCGTGGCCGCCTCGGCGCTCACCGGAGCCCTCTGGCGCCGGCGCATCCGCGTGATCGCCTTCTCCGTGCTGGGCATGTTCGCCCTGTACGCCGGAGACGTCGACTCGTGGTTCCGCGTGGTGGCGGCGATCACCGGCTTCCTCGCCGGCGCGTGGCTGGCCCGCCGCATCCCCCGCGGGCCGTGGCATCGCAGCTCCACCCGCGAGACCCGGTCGCTGCTGGGGGCGCTCGTCGCGGTCACGGGTTTCGGTCCGCTCGCCGCCCTCATCGCCGGGGGCGGCCGTGGTCCGCTCGCCTACGTCGTCGGAGAGTTCGCCCAGATCGATCAGCGCCTGGTCGATCGGTGCAACGTGCGGTACGTGCCCTCGTGCGACCACGAGTTCGCGCTCGTGGTGACCCGCGGCCTCGGGCCGGCGCTGCTGGCGATCGTCCCCCTCGTGCTGCTCGTCCTCGCCGCGTGGGGCCTCCGTCTCGGAAGACGCTCGGCGTGGCTGCTCACCCTGGGGGTGAACGTCGCCCTGGTCGTGCACGCGGTCCTGTCGCTGCTGCTCGGCGACGTGACCGCCGCCGATCCCGCCGGAGGCGCCCCCTTCGCCTGGGTGCTGTGGGCGGGCTCCGCCGCGCTCGTCCCGCTGACCGTGATCGCGCTTCTCGTGATCAACCGGCACATGTTCCGGGTGTCGGCGCCGCGCCGCGCGACGCGGGTCTGGCTGATCACCGTCGGTGCGGCGTTCGTGGCGTCCGTGCTGCTGTTCGTGATCGTGAGCGCCATCGCCTACCAGTCGTTCGACGTGCGGCCCACGATCGGCGACCTGTTCGCCGAGGGGCTGCGGCGTTTCGTCCCGCCGGAGTTCCTCGAGGGCATCCCGCAGCCGCCGTACCCGCGCCGCGGTCCGGCACTGCTGGTCTATCAGTGGGTGGGCGTGGCGTTCTGGATCATCGCGATCCTCGCGACGCTGCGGCTGTACCACGCCACCTCGCACCCCGAGACAGCCGCCACCACCCCGTATCGTGCGCTGCTGCGTCGCGGGGGCGGCACCCTGTCGTTCCTGGGCACGTGGGCGGGGAACGCGCACTGGTACAGCGACGACCGCGAGAGCGCGGTCGCGTACCGGGTGGTCAACGGCATCGCGCTGGCGGTCGGCGACCCGATCTGCACCCCCGACCGCGTCGGGCAGACCCTGCGCCAGTTCGCCGATTTCGCGATCGCGCAGGGCTGGACCCCGGTGTTCTACAGCGTGCACGACGACGTCATCCCGGCGTTCCGCGCGATGGGATGGGATGCCCTGGAGGTCGGGCAGGAGACCGTCATGCATCTGCCCGGGCTCGACATGGTCGGCAAGCGTTGGCAGAAGGTGAGGCATCCGCTCAACCGTGCGGAGCGCGAGGGGATGACCGCCCAGTGGACGACGTGGCGGGAGCTGCCGGCGGCGACGGCCACGCAGATCATCGAGATCTCCGAGCAGTGGGTCACCGACAAGTCGCTGCCCGAGATGGGATTCACCCTCGGCGGACTCGACGAGCTGAAGGACCCGGATGTCGCGCTGCTCCTGGCGATCGACGCCGACGGCCGCCTGCAGGCGGTGACCAGTTGGATGCCGTCGTGGCGCGACGGTGAGATCCACGGCTGGACGCTCGACTTCATGCGGCGCCGGGACGACGCGCCCAACGGGGTGATGGAGTTCCTCATCGCCAAGGCGGCACTGCTCATGAAGGAGCAGGGCGTTCAGGTGCTCAGCCTCTCCGGTGCGCCGCTGGCCACGCGTCCGCTCGCCGAGGGGGAGGCCGCCCCCGATCCCACGGCGCTCTCGTCGTTCCTGGGCTGGCTGGGCGGGGCGCTCGAGCCGGTCTACGGCTTCGCGTCGCTGTTCCGGTTCAAGAGCAAGTTCCTCCCCGAGTACCGCACCCTCTACATGACCTACGCCGACTCGGTGGAGCTGCCGGCGATCGGCGCGGCCGTCGGCCGCGCGTACCTGCCCGATGCGTCCACCCGGGAGTACCTCGCCGTCGCCCGCACGATCCTGGCTCCCCGCGGCGAGCATCGGTGATCTACGGCATCCTCGGGCTGGAGCTGATCGACGGCCCCGTGGTCCCCGTGGTGGGACTCGTGGCGCTGGCGCTGCTCGTGCTGGTCGTGCTCCCGCGACCGCGGCATCCGCTGCGGCTCGCGGTGGGGGCGGTGGCGGGTGCCGCAGTCGGCGCCGGCGCGGCGATCGTCTTCGATGCCACCCGCACGTTCGGGATCGGCATCCCGCAGCAGGCCGGGGTCTGGGCGGGGGTGGGTCTGGCCCTCGCCGGCGCCGGCGTCGCGGCGCTGTGGGGCGGCGGTCGGCGTCGTACCGTGCCGGCCGCCCTGCTGGTCGTGGTGTCGGTGCTGCTGGGGGCGCTGGGCGTGAACCGGGCGATCGACGTGACGCACAACCTCGCCGCGATCATCGGGGTCCAAGCCGTGCCGCCCATCGCCCTGCCGGCGCTCACGACGGCGGGTGCGGCATCCGACCTGTCCTCCTGGACGCCGCCCGCCGACATGCCCGCGCACGGCGAGGTGGGTGCGCTCAGCGACGACGCCCGCATCCCGTCGCCCGGGTTCGAGGCGCGGGACGCATCGATCTACCTGCCGCCCGCCGCACTCGTGAAGGATCCGCCGAAGCTGCCCCTGCTGGTGTTCATGATGGGCCAGCCGGGCTCGCCCGAGCCCACGCAGATCGCGCGCACGCTCGACGCCTACGCCGCTCAGCACCGCGGCCTCGCGCCGATCGCGATCGTCGCCGACCAGCTCACCGGTCCCACGGTCGACCCGGCCTGCCACGACTCCGAGCGCTTCGGTGCGGTGTCGAGCTACTTCAACGTGGAGATCCCCGCGTTCGCCAAGGCGCGGCTGAACGTGATCGACGCCGTATCGGCGCGGGCGATCGGCGGGTACTCCAACGGCGGATCGTGCGCGGTGCTGTGGGCCGCGCAGCACCCGGACGTGTGGGGCGGCCTTCTGGACGTCTCGGGCAACGAGTTCCCCGGATCCGAGACGGTGGCAGCCACCACGGCGGCGGTGTTCGGCGGGGACAGCGCGGCATTCGAGGCCGCCAAGCCCGCCGCGGTCATGGCCGCGCAGGCCGCGGCGCATCCGGGGCTGTTCGACGGGCACACCGCCGTGTTCACGCTGGGCTCGGACGACGACCTGTACGGCCCGGGGCAGAACCGGAATGCGGATGCCGCGCGGGCCGCCGGCTTCACGGTGCAGGTGGTGACCATCCCCGGCGCGGGCCACGTCGGGGCGGCGCTCGACCAGGGGCTCGTCCAGGGGTTCGCGGTGCTCGCCCCCGCGATGGGGCTCTGAGCCCCGCCCGCCCGCTCAGTCGCGCGCGAACACCGTGAGGGCGCCCGGCACGACCTCGACCTCGAGCGGCAGCGTGCCGATCGGATCGCCGTCGGCATAGGCGGTGACGCCGGGGGAGTCCAGTCGCACCCGCCGTACCCGGAAGGTCGACACCTCCGAGACGGTCGTATGCGTTCCGCGGTACACGCGGGGAAGCAGTCGCAGCAGGCGGAGCCGCCCGCCCGGCCGCACGATCGTCACGTCGAGCACTCCGTCGCCCGGATCGGCGGCGGGGCAGATCGGGATGCCGCCGCCGTAGGTCGGACCGTTGCCCACCGTGGCCATCACCAGATCGCCGTCGATGCGCTCGACCCGCCCGTCGACGTGCTCGAGCTCGAGGGCGTAGGGGATGCCGCGGAGGGTGAGGAACTCCACGAGGATCGCGATGTTGTACCGCGCTCCGCCGCGCGGCCAGCGCATCGCGTTCGCGCGGTCGTTGACGCGCGAGTCGAACCCGCTGGCCAGCACCGTGGCGAAGTGCTCGTGCGTGCCGTCGGCGCGCACGACCCGGGCGAGGTCGATCGTGCGGGTGCGCCCGGCCGCGATCGTGTCGGCGGCGCCGGCGGCATCCAGCTCGCGCAGTCCCACTGCGGCGGCGAGGTCGTTGCCCGTGCCGATCGGCACGATCCCGAGCGGCACCCCGGTGCCGGCGAGGACCTGGACCGCGAGATGCGCAGTGCCGTCGCCGCCGGCCACCGCGACGGCGTCGGTGCCCAGCTCCAGCGCCGTGCGCAGCAGATCGGCGGATTCCGCGGTGCTCCCGCCGCTCAGCACCGTGACCCGGATGCCTCGGGCGCGCAGTCGTTCGGCGACCTCCTCCGCCGCGCGCGTGCGGGCGCCGGCCCGGGCGGCGGGGTTCGTCAGCAGCGCGAGGTTCATGCCCCCTCCGCCGCGATCAGCGCGCCGGGATTCATGATCCCCCGCGGATCGAGGGTGTCCTTCACCGCGCGCAGCACGGCGACCCCGAGCTCTCCGACCTCGCCGACGAGGGAGGGACGGTGATCGCGGCCGACGGCGTGGTGATGGGTGATCGTGCCGCCGGAGGCGAGGATCGCGCGGGAGGCGGCATCCTTCGCCTCGGTCCACTGGGTCGTCGGAGAATCGGTGAGCGCGGCCACCACCGTGAAGTAGAGCGACGCGCCAGCGGGGTAGACGTGCGAGATGTGGCACATCACGATCGGCTTGGTGCCGGCGGCCGACAGGCTCCCGATGAGCGCCTCGGTCACGGCGGCCTTGAGCACCGGCAGCTGCGCCCACGTGGTCGCCGTCTCGAGGGTCTCGGCGAGCACGCCGATGTCGAGCAGCGTGTCGCGCAGCGCCGGGGCGGCGAACCGCCCGCGCTCCCAGGAGCGGGCCGGATCCTCGCCGCGCGGCTTCGCCCCGTGCGCGGCGAAGATCTCGGCGGTGGCGGCGGCGACGGCATCCGCCTCGGTCGCGGTCGCGCCCTCGAACGTGGCGACGGCGAGGCACCCGCGCATCCGCGCGAAGTGCCCGCCCATCGCGGCGTTCGTGCGGGTCTCGATCTCGTCGCTCAGGCGCAGGACGGTGGGACGGATGCCGCGCTGCGTCGCCTCGCGCAGGGCGGCGGCTCCGGCGGCGAAGTCGGGGAACGTCCAGGCGCCGTAGCGCGTGGCGGCGGGGCGCGGGCGGATGCGCACCGTCACCTCGGTGAGCACGCCGAACGCCCCCTCCGAGCCGAGGAAGAGCTCGCGCAGATCGGGCCCCGCCGCGCTGGCGGGTGCGCGCCCGAGGTCGAGGTCGCCGGCCGGGGTCGCGACGCGCAGCGCGTGCACGAGGTCGTCGAACCGGCCGTAGCCCCGGGAGGCCTGTCCGCTCGAACGGGTGGCGGCGAACCCGCCCAGGGAGGCGAACTCGAAGCTCTGCGGGAAGTGGCCGAGGGTGTAGCCGCGCCCGCCGAGCAGCTCCTCGGCCTGGGGTCCGGTGGTGCCCGCCCCGAACGTCGCGAGCAGGGACACCTCGTCGAGGCTCCACAGCGCGGCTGTCCGCGCCAGATCCAGCGCGATCACGGCTCCGTGCCCACCGCGTTCCGGGGCGACGCCGCCCACGACGCTCGTGCCGCCGCCGAAGGGCACGACCGCGATGCCGCGCGCCGCGCATTCCCGCAGCACCGCGGCCACCTCGTCGTGGTCGGCGGGGGAGACGATCGCATCGGGCGCCGTCTGCACGCCGTCGGCGCGTCGGGCGAGCAGGTCGGGCGTGCTCTTGCCGCCGAGGTGACCCCGCCGTGCGGTGTCGTCGCGCGTGGCGCGCGCGGCGCCGACGATCGCGCCGAGCGCCGCGAGGTCGTCGTCGTCGAGGGTCGAGGGGCTGAGCACGACGTCGTCGAGGGACCGACGCGCGACCGGGTGCGCCCTGCCCGGGAGGAGGGCCGAGACGAGGGTCTTGGCTCCGGGAGGCAGCCCGCCGTCGTGGCGGCCGTCGCCCCAGGCGTCCCAGCGCATGCGCGGCGCGGGGGCGGGCACGGCCAGCGGGGTCACGGGATGGGGCTGCATCGCATCCATGGCGACAGTATGACACGTTATGTATGGTTGTCACATGGCTGACGGCGTCCCCGCGACCGAGACCGCGATCCTCGACGCGGCATTGGCCGAGGTGCTCGCGCACGGCATCCGCCGCACCACGGTCTCCGATATCGCGCGGCGCTGCGGGATCGCGCGCCAGACCCTCTACCGCTACTGGCCCGACGCGCAGGCGGTCTTCGCCGCACTGGTCACCCGGGAGATCCTCGCGGTGATGCCCGCAGACGGTGCGGAGGCGGCATCCGTCGACGACCTCGTCGGGTCGCTCGTGGCGACAGCCGACCGCATCCGGCGGATGCCGCTGGTCGAGCGCCTGCGCGACACCGATCCCGAGCTGTTCGGACGCTACGTGCTGGAGCGGCTCGGCACGAGCCAGCGCGCGATCCTCGCCGCTCTGACCGCGCGGATCGACGCGGGGCGGCGGGCAGGACAGGTGCGCGCCGGCGATCCCGCGCGGCAGGCGGCGATGGTGCTGCTGATCGCGCAGTCGGCCGTGCAGTCCGCGCCGCTCGTGGCGGAGTGGCTCGATGACGAGGGGTGGCGCGCGGAGCTCGGCGCCGCCCTGCGCGGCTACCTGGCGGCGGCGTGACCGCACGCATCGTCGGGCGCACCCCGTTCCCTTCCGCCCTGCACGCGGCGCGCCGCTCGCGTGAGCTCGACGCGCTCGCCGCGGCCGGAACGATCGACGTGCTCGTGATCGGCGGCGGTGCGACCGGGGCCGGCATCGCGCTGGACGCCGCCTCCCGGGGCCTGCGCACGGTGCTGGTCGAGCGGCACGACCTCGCCTTCGGCACCAGTCGGTGGAGCTCGAAGCTCGTGCACGGCGGCCTGCGCTACCTGGCGTCCGGACAGTTCGCGATCGCCCACGAATCGGCCGCCGAGCGCCACCTCCTGATGACGCGGATCGCCCCGCACCTCACCCGCCCGCTCGCCCAGGTGCTGCCGCTGTATGCGCCGGGCCATGTGGCGCGCGGCGCCTACATCGGCCTCGGCTATTGCCTCGGCGACGGACTGCGGCGACTGGTGGGCACTCCCGACGCCGTGCTGCACGCGCCCGGACCGCTGAGCGCCGCCGAGACCGCCCGGCTCGTCCCCGCTGTGCGCACCGACGCGCTGCGCGCGGGCCTGCGCGGGTGGGACGGGCAGCTGATCGACGACGCCCGCCTGGTGGTCGCGATCGCCCGCACGGCGGCCGGGTACGGGGCATCCGTCCTCACCCGGGTCGAGGCGGTGCGCGCCGACGGCGACGGAGCGCTGCTGCGCGACGTGCGCACGGGCGCCGAGGTGGCGGTGCGGGCCCGCGCCGTGCTGAATGCGACGGGGGTGTGGGCGGGATCGCTCGACCCCGCGGTGCGACTGCGGCCGAGTCGCGGTACGCACCTGGTCGTGGACGCCGCCCGGCTCGGCGGGGCGCACGCCTCCCTCACGGTGCCCGTGCCTGGCTCGTCGAGCCGGTTCGTCTTCACGGTGCCCGCGCTGCACGGCCGCGCCTACATCGGCCTCACCGACGTGCCGGCCGCGGGGCCCGTGCCCGACGTGCCGCACGCGACCGACGAGGAGGTGGGGATGCTGCTCGACACCGTCAACACGGTGCTCGCGCTCCCGCTCGAGCGCGCCGACGTGCTCGCCACGTTCGCGGGCCTGCGTCCGCTGCTGGCCGCGGACGGGTCGGACGTGACGGACGATCCGGACGAGGCGGAGGGGAGGGATGCCGCGACCAGCGACCTGTCGCGACGGCACGCGATCCTCGACTCCGGAGACGGCATGCTGAGCGTCGTCGGCGGGAAGCTCACCACCTATCGGCGCATGGCGGAGGACGCCGTGGACGCCGCCGCCGGTCGCGGGCTGATCGGTCCGGTGGAGCCGAGCCGCACGCGCAGCCTGCCGCTGGTGGGCGCGTGGCCGCGCGCTCACGCGCACGAGATCGCCGCGCCCGACCGCCTCGTGCGCCGGTACGGGGCGGAGGCGCCGTTCGTGGCGAGCCTCGCGACCGACGGACCCGCCGCCGCGCGCGGGGTGACCCCTGCCGAACTGCGCTGGGGGGTGCGGGTCGAGGGCGCGCTGACCGTCGACGACCTGCTCGACCGCCGTACCCGCCTCGGGCTCGTCCCGGCCGACCGCGCGGCCTCCGTCGCGGCGGCCGAGGCGGCGCTGGAGGGCTGAGCCCGCGGGACCCGGCCCCGTCACCCCGCGGGTCCGGGACTCGGAGGTCGGACGCGGAGCGGGCGGATGCGGCATCCTGGCCCGCTTCCCGGCCGATCCCCGCCTCTCCGCCGGGCGACGCCGCTCCCGCGGACCTCGGGGCGAGGCTGGCTAGTGTGGAATCATGACGCTCGACGGGAAGACCCTGCCCCTCGACGAGGCCTCCCGGAGCGCCGCATCCGCTCTCGGCCTCGACTACCGGCTGCTCGACACCGACGACCCGGAGGCGTTCGACGACGTCCTCCGGGCCATCGGGCGCGGGTTCCTCGAGGGGGAGGGCACTGCCGAGCGGCGCGCGGGCACCCGCGAGGCGCTGGGCTTCCGGCGCTTCACGGGGGTGTTCGACGCCGCATCGCCCACGCCGCGGGTGCCGATCGCGACGGTCGACTCGTGGGTCACCGACCTCACGCTTCCGGGCGCGCGCAGCATCCCGATGTGGGCGATCAGCGGCGTCACCGTCGCCGCCACGCACCGTCGCCGGGGGCTCGCCCGCACGATGCTCGAGGGGGAGCTGCGCACCGCCGCCGACGCCGGTCTCGCCATCGCCGGGCTCACCGTCTCGGAGGCGACGATCTACGGCCGGTACGGCTTCGCGCCCGCGGTTTACGCCACGCGGTGGAGGCTCGCCACGGCGCGCACCCGCTGGATCGGGTCGCGCCCCGAGGGCCGGCTCCACTATCTCGATCGCGAGGTGGTCGCCGCCGAACTGCCCGCTCTGCACGAGCGGGTGCGGCTCGGTCGTCCCGGCGAGATCCGCCCGTGGGACGGATTGTGGCGGCGCCACGCCGGCATCATGCCCGGGCAGGAGGATGTCGCCGCCCTGCGGGCGGTGCGCTGGACGGATGCCTCGGGCACCCCGCGGGGACTGCTCGTCTACCGGCTCGTCGCCGGCTCGGACGACTTCGCGGATCACACCCTCGAGGTCGTCTACCACCTCGCCGACGGGGCCGATGCCGACGCCGCACTGTGGCGATTCGCCCTGGAGCACGATCTCGTGAGCACCGTCACCGCGCCGCTGCGCTCCACCGACGAGCCGCTGCGATGGATGATCGCCGATCAGCGCGGCGCGACCGAGCAGCGCCACGATCACGGCTGGCTGCGCGTCCTGGACGCACCGGCCGCGCTGACGGCGCGCGCCTACGCCGCACCGGGCCGCTGGGTGATCCGCGTGCACGACGACCTCGGCTTCGCCGACGGGACGTGGATGCTGGAGGTCGCCGCCGACGGCTCCGCCACGGCCTCGCCGACCACGGTCCCACCCGACGTCGTCCTCGACGTGCGTGCGCTGGCGGCCGTGCTGCTCGGCGGCGTGCGACCTTCGACGCTGCGGGACGCGGGGCTGGTCGAGGCATCCGACGCCGCCGTTGCGACGTTCGACGCGGCCTTCGCCTCCGCGCACACGCCGTACCTCAGCGTCTGGTACTGATCCGGCAGCGATTGGCAGTCGCCCTGCGCGCGATGACGGCCGCGCGCACGCGCGTGTCGGTGGGGCGCGGAAGACTGGTGCGGTGAGCATCCGCGCCGAGGCCGTCGCCGACGACGTGCACCCCACCGGCTCGATCGGCGTGGTCCAGGGCACGGCGCTGTACATCGCCGCGGTGCTCGGCACCGGGCTGCTGGTGCTGCCCGGCGTCGCCGCGGCCTCGGCGGGTCCGGCATCCGTCGTGGCGGTCGTCGCCGTGCTGGTGCTGTCGGTGCCGCTGGCCGGCACGTTCGGCGCGCTCGCCGCCCGCTACCCCGATCCGGGTGGGGTGGCCAGCTACGTGCGCCGCGCCATGGGCCCCACCGCCGCGCGCATGGCCGGGTACTGGTTCGCGTTCGGCGTGTGCGCCGGAATGCCCGTGGTCGCCGTGCTCGGCGCCGAGTACGTCGTGGCCGTCGCCGGCATCGACGCGCGGGCCGTGCCGTGCCTGGCGCTCGTGGTGATCGCGCTGCCCTTCGGTGCCAACCTCCTCGGCGTGCGCGTCGCCGGCTGGGTGCAGTTCGTGCTCACCGGACTGCTGCTCGCGCTCGTCGTCGCGGTGGTCGCCCTGGCGCTTCCGGCCGTGGAGGCGGCGCGGTTCACCCCGTTCCTGCCGCACGGCTGGACAGGCGTCGGCACCGCGATCAGCCTGTTCGTGTGGGCGTTCGCGGGGTGGGAGGTGGGCACGCACATCTCGGGCGAGTTCCGCTCCCCGCGCCGTGTGATCCCGATCGCCACCGCGATCGCGCTCGTGCTGACGGGGGCGTCCTACCTGCTGCTGCAGATCGCGACCGTGGGCGTGCTCGGCGAGGCCGCCGGCGGCGATGTGGTGCCGCTGCTCACCCTGGTCTCGGTGCTGGCGCCGGGCGTCGGCCCCATCGCGGTCGGCATCGTCGCGGCGATCGTCTCGCTCGGCGTGCTCAACGCCTACCTCGCCGCGTTCGGCAAGCTCGGGGCCTCCCTCGCCCGCAACGGCGATCTGCCGCGCTGGTTCGAGAAGGGGGCGGATGCCGGGGCCGCGCCGCGTCGCGCCCTCGTGCTGACGCTCGCGGTGGGGCTGGTGTACTTCGCGTCCATGGTGGCCACGGGGCTCGATCTCGAGCCGTTCATCCTCATCCACACGAGCAACATGGTCGCGATCTACGCGGCGGGGATGGTGGCCGCGGTCATGATCCTGCCGCGCCGCACCGCCGGCTGGTGGATGGCCATCGTCGCGGCGGTGCTGTCGTTCGGACTGCTCGTGCTGGCCGGCGGCAACCTGCTGCCGAGCGCGCTGCTGGCGGCTGCGGCCATCGCGGTCACGGGGTGGCGCCGCATCCGCTCGCGTCGACGCCCCCGGTCCTGAGACCGGGGGCGTCGCGACGGGAGCGGCCGCGGGTCAGACGGTGAGAGCCTTCTGCAGGATCTCGGCCAGCTCGCGGGCGTGCACCTTCGGCGATCCGGTCGCCGGCGAGGCCGACGCCGCGCGCGAGACGCGCTTGATGGTGCGCCCGCGCAGGTGCTTGACGACCTCGAGGGCGATGAACGGCCACGCGCCCTGGTTCTCGGGCTCGTCCTGCACCCACACCAGCTCGGCGTTCGGGTACGTCGCGAGCACCGCGTTGAGTTCGTCGACCGGCGCCGGGTAGAACTGCTCGAGGCGCACGAGGGCGACCTTGTCGTTCGGCTTCTTCTCGAGCTCGGCCTTGAGATCCCAGTGGATCTTGCCCGCGTGCAGCAGCACGCGGGTGACCGCGGCCTTGTCGAGGGCGCGCGTGTCGTCGAGCACCGGCTGGAACGTGCCGGTCGCGAAGTCCTCGACCGGGCTCGTCGCCCCGCGCAGACGCAGCATCGCCTTCGGCGTGAACACGATCAGCGGACGACGCGGCCGCTGGTACGCCTGACGGCGCAGCAGGTGGAAGTACGACGCGGGCGTCGACGGCCGGGCCACGGTCATGTTGTCCTGCGCGCACAGCTGCAGGTAGCGCTCGATGCGGGCCGAGGAGTGGTCGGGGCCCTGACCCTCGTAGCCGTGGGGGAGCAGGAGCACGACGCTGGACTGCTGGCCCCACTTCTGGTCCGCCGCCGAGATGTACTCGTCGATGACCGACTGGGCGCCGTTGGCGAAGTCGCCGAACTGGGCCTCCCACAGCACGAGCGCGTCAGGGCGCTCGACCGAGTAGCCGTACTCGAAGCCCATCGCGGCGTACTCGCTGAGCAGGGAGTCGTAGACGTAGAAGCGGCCCTGGTTCTCGCTGAGATTGGTCAGCGGGATCCACTCCTGCCCGTTGGCGCGATCGTGCAGCACCGCGTGGCGCTGCACGAACGTGCCGCGACGGCTGTCCTGACCGGCCAGGCGCACGTTGGTGCCCTCCAGCAGGAGCGAGCCGAACGCGAGCAGCTCGCCGAACGCCCAGTCGATGCTGCCGTTGCGGCTCATGTCCAGGCGCTTGTCCAGCAGCTGCTGCAGTTTGGTGTGCACCGTGAAGCCCTCGGGCTTGTTGACGAACGTGTCGCCGATGAGCTGCACGACGTCGGTGCCCACCCCGGTGGTCTCCGGGGCGCCGACGACCTGCTCGACCGGAGCATCCGCCACCACCGGACTGGTGCCGGTCTCGGCCTCGTGCGTCTCGGCGAACGCGATCTCCAGACGGTTCTGGAAGTCGCGCTTGGCCTGCTCGTACTCCTCTTCGGTGATGTCGCCGCGACCGACGAGCGACTCGGTGTAGAGCCGGCGGACGGAGCGCTTGGCCTCGATGAGGTTGGTCATCAGCGGCTGGGTCATCGACGGGTCGTCGCCCTCGTTGTGACCGCGGCGGCGATAGCAGACCAGGTCGATCACGACGTCGCGGTGGAAGCGTTCGCGGTAGGCGAACGCGAGCTGCGACACCCGCACGACGGCCTCGGGGTCGTCGCCGTTCACGTGGAAGATCGGCGCCTGGATGGTCTTGGCGACATCGGTGGCGTACACCGAGGTGCGCGCGTCGTTCGGCATCGTGGTGAAGCCGACCTGGTTGTTGACCACGACGTGGATGGTGCCGCCGGTGCGGTAGCCGCGCAGCTGCGACATCTGCAGCGTCTCGACCACGACGCCCTGACCCGCGAACGCGGCGTCGCCGTGCACGAGGATCGGCAGCCACGCGAACGTGCCGATCGGCTGGCGGTCCTGCTTCGCGCGGACGATGCCCTCGAGCACGCCGTCGACGGTCTCCAGGTGGGACGGGTTGGCCGCCAGCAGCACCGGCAGCTCGTCGCCGCGGTCGTCGATGAAGGTCCCCTCGGTGCCGAGGTGGTACTTCACGTCGCCCGAGCCGCTCTTGGAGCCGACGGCGACGGATCCCTCGAACTCGCGGAACACCTGGCCGTAGGTCTTGCCGGCGATGTTGGTGAGCACGTTGAGGCGGCCGCGGTGGGCCATGCCGATCGCGGCGCCCTCCATGCCGGCCTGCGCGGCGCCCTGCAGGATCTCGTCGAGGAGGGGGACGAGCGACTCGCCGCCCTCGAGGCTGAAGCGCTTCTGCCCGACGTACTTCGTCTGCAGGAACGTCTCGAACGCCTCGCCCTCGTTGAGCTTGGCGAGGATGCGCAGCTGCTCGTCGTGACCAGGCTTCTGGTACTTGACCTCGACGTTCTCCTGGAACCAGCGACGCTGTTCGGGGTCCTGGATGTGCATGTACTCGATGCCGATCGTGCGGCAGTACGAGTCGCGCAGCACGCCGAGGATCTCGCGCAGCTTCATCTGGCGGCGGCCGCCGAAGCCGTTCGTGACGAACTCGCGGTCGAGGTCCCAGAAGGTGAGCCCGTGCTCCTCGATCTCGAGGTCGGGGTGGGTGCGCTGCACGTACTCGAGCGGGTCGATGTCGGCCATCAGGTGGCCGCGTACGCGGAACGAGTTGATGAGCTCCTGCACACGCGCGGTCTTGTCGACGCGCTCGGCGAGGTCGACGTTGATGTCGGAGGCCCAGTGGATCGGGGCGTACGGGATGCGGAGGGCCGCGAAGATCGACTCGTAGAATCCGCGCTGCCCGATGAGCAGCTCGTGCACCTTCTTGAGGAACTCGCCGGACCCGGCGCCCTGGATGACGCGGTGGTCGTAGGTGCTGGTGAGGGTGATCGTCTTGCCGATGCCGAGTTCGACCAGCGTCTTCTCGCTCGAGCCCTGGAACTCGGCGGGGTACTCCAGCGCACCCGCGCCCACGATGCATCCCTGCCCCTTCATGAGGCGGGGGACCGAGTGCACGGTGCCGATGCCGCCGGGGTTGGTGAGCGAGATCGTGGTGCCCTGGAAGTCGCCGGCGGTGAGCTTGTTGCCGCGCGCGCGGGTGACCAGGTCTTCGTACGAGGCGAGGAACTCGCCGAACGTGAGCGTGTCGGCGCGCTTGATGCTGGGCACCATGAGGGCGCGTGAGCCGTCGGGCTTGGGAAGGTCGATCGCGATGCCGAGGTTGATGTGCGCGGGCGCCACGACCGACGGCTTGCCGTCGACCTCGGCGTAGAACACGTTCTGGCTCGGGAACTCCTTGAGCGCCTGGATGAGCGCCCAGCCGATCAGGTGCGTGAAGCTGACCTTGCCGCCGCGGGTGCGCGACATGTGGTTGTTGATGACGATGCGGTTGTCGATCATGAGTTTCGCCGGAACGGTGCGCACGCTCGTGGCGGTCGGAACCGTGAGCGAGTCGTCCATGTTCGCCGCGAGGGTCTTCGTCATGCCCCGCAGAGTGGTGACGACGTCGGCCTCGGCGTTCTCGTCCGCCGTCGAGGGGGCCACGGTGGGCGCCTGCGCGGGGATGGGCTGCGCCTTGGCGGGCTTGGCCGTGGTGCGCGCCACCGGCTGCGACCCGATCACCGGGATCGGCGCGGTGACCGGACGCGGCTCGGATGCCTCGGCCGGCGGCCGGGCCGTGGGGGTCGCGGCGGCCGGTGCCGCAGCGGCCGGAGCGGCGGGCTGAGCCGGTGCCGGGGGCTGTGCCGGTGCGGCGGAGCCGGCCGGGTGATACGCCTCGAGGATGGGCCACCAGGCCTTGTCCACAGAGTTCTTGTCCGTCGTGAACTGCTCGTAGAGTTCCTCGACGAGCCATTCGTTGGCCCCGAACTCTCCCTCGCTCGAAGTCCCGACGCCCGTCACCTGGCTCGACACGGCCTGATCGCCTGCTTTCCTCGCTGAATACCCCATGGATCGCGGGGCAGGGAAGCTCCCGCGCACGGTAGTCAAGCCTAACGCAGTTCGAGCTCCGATCCTCGGACGGGGAGCTCACCGCGCCGGCGGATGCGCGCGCGGCTACCGTAGGCATGTGGAGTTCTACGGTGACCGGCCAGACGTCGACCTGACCTATTCGGATGTGTTCCTCGTGCCACGGCGCTCCGCCGTCGCGAGCCGCCTCGACGTCGACCTCTCTCCGGGCGACGGCACCACGGCGACGATCCCGCTGGTCTCGGCGAACATGAACTCGGTCACGGGACCGCGACTGGCGGCGACCCTCGCACGCCGCGGCGGTCTCGGCATCCTTCCCCAGGACCTCCCGCTGCAGGAGCTGGACGCGGCGATCCGGTGGGTGAAGGACCAGCCCGTGCCGTGGGACACGGCGCTCGTGCTGCCGCCGTCGGCGACCGTGGCCGACGCGGCCAAGCTGCTGACCGCGACCGAGGGGCACGGCATCGTGGTGGCCGATCACCCCGGCGAGCGGCTGCCGATCGACGCGGTGCTCGGCGTCGTGCCGGCGACCCGTCTGGGCACCGCGCTGCCCGACGCCCGCCTGGGCGACCTCGCCCGCGGGCACGCCGCCTCGATCGACGCCGACGACGTCGAGACCGCGCGGCACGCGTTCGACCTCATCGTCGCCGCCGAGGCCGAGACGGTCTGCGTGCTGCACCACGGCTTCGTCGTCGGCACCCTGTCACGGCGCAGCGCGCTGCGCTCCACGCTCTACCGCCCGGCCGTCGACGGGGCGGGCCGGCTCATCGTCGGCGCCGCGATCGGCATCAACGGCGACGTCGCGGCGAAGGCGACCGCGCTGGCCGCGGCCGGTGTCGACGTGCTCGTCGTCGACACGGCCCACGGGCACCAGGAGGGGATGCTGCGCGCCCTGTCCGCCGTGGCGGAGCTCGGCCTCGGCATCCCCATCGCCGCCGGCAACGTGGTCACCGCCGAAGGCGTGCACGATCTGGTGGCCGCGGGCGCCGACATCCTCAAGGTCGGGGTCGGACCGGGCGCGATGTGCACGACCCGCATGATGACCGCGGTCGGCCGCCCGCAGTTCTCGGCCGTGCTCGACACCGCCGAGGCGGCGCGTCTGCTCGGCGCGCACGTCTGGGCCGACGGCGGTGTGCGGTACCCGCGCGACGTCGCCCTCGCGCTGGCGGCGGGTGCAGCATCCGTCATGATCGGATCCTGGTTCGCCGGCACGATCGAGGCGCCCGGAGAGCTGCGGGTCGACGACACCGGCCGCACCTACAAGGAATCGTGGGGGATGGCCTCGACGAAGGCCGTGCACGAGCGCTTCGGGCGCCTCGACCCGTACGATCTGGCCCGCAAGGAGCTGTTCGCCGAGGGCATCTCGTCGTCCAAGATCTATCTCGACCCGCTGCGCCCGGGCATCGAGGATCTCCTCGACATGATCACCTCCGGCGTGCGCTCGTCGTTCACCTACGCTGGTGCTGCCACCGTGCCCGAGTTCCACACCGCCGCGCGCGTCGGCCTGCAGTCGGCATCCGGGTACGAAGAGGGCAAGGCCCTGCCCGTCTCCTGGTAGCAGCGCTCCCCTCCGTCAGGACGGCAGGGAGGCGGCCGCTTCGAGCGTGAGCCAGGCGCCGAGCTGCACCGACAGATCGCCGTCGGGGGCGTCGGTGCCGTCGGTGGCCCCGCCGGCGGCGAGGCGCGGACGCACGGGGCGCAGCGGCACGATCGCCGGGCGTCGCGGGTCGGCGGCGAACAGCGGCCGACCGTGCAGCACCGCGCGACCGTCCCACAGGGCGCGCGCGTTGACCAGCACCAGACGGCGGGCGGATGCCGCGGCATCCGCCGTGCTCGTGTCGTCGCGCAGGCGCACGGCGGCCTCCGCGAGATAGCGGCAGGCGATCCCGGAGAACAGGCCTCCGTCCCCGCCGCCCGCCGAGGGCAGCAGCCCGTCGTCCGGCGCGCACCAGCGGCCGACGGCCCGCACCAGCTCGGCCGCGCGGGCGAGGTGTCGTGCGTCACCGTCGCCCTCGCCGAGGGCCAGGGCGGCGCCGATCGCGACCCCCTGGTTGTAGGTGTAGAGCGCGTCGCGCACCACCCCGTGCTCCACGCCGTCGCGCACCAGGCCGGTCGCGGGATCGTCGAGCACCGCGGCGATCCAGTCGGCCAGAGACTCGGCGACCGGTCGCCGTCCGGCGCGCGCGAGCAGGATCGCCGCCGGACCGTTGGCCGGGGCGTTGTACAGGTCGCTGCCGACGCGCCACGGCAGGGCGCCGACGGCGGGGTCGACCGCGCCCGCGAGCCGCGTCGCGATACGGGCGACCCCCCGCGGGGAGGCACCGGTGCGCTGCAGTGCGAGACCCATCCACGAGATGTCGTCGTAGTAGGGGTTCACCCAGCGTCCGGCGGTGCGCACCGCCACCGTGCGCCCCAGCCGCGCGACGCGGCGCCGGCGCCCCGGCGAGGGGCGGTGCCGCAGGGCGTCGCCGGCGGCGTCGAGCAGGTGCGCGTGCCACCAGTAGTGCCACACGCGCATCCCGTCGGCGACACCCGCCGGACCGCGCCGCGACGGCCACGTCGCCCGCGCCCACGCCAGCCCCGGCGCGCGCCGCGCGAAGCGGTCGAGCACCGCGTACTCCGCCGCCGCGGCGCGCTCGTTCCACCGCTCGCGATCAGGCATGCCCCCATCATCTCCCCGCGACCCGTCACACGTCGCGGGTAGGCCGCGCTGATTCTCGCGAGGGCGGGACTGCTCACCCGAGGCGACTCGCCCTCGATGGCGTGTGCGAGGGCGTGTTGCGTCGGGTGAGCAGTCCGGGGCTTCCCAGGATCGGGGCGGGTGCCACCCCATAGAATGGTCGGACGATGGACGACCCTCCCAGTAGACCCACGCCCCACGATCCCGCACCCCGCTCGAAGGGGGGTGATGCGTGATGGACTACGTCATGCTGGGCGTGGGGCTGCTGCTCACGATCGGTACCGGCCTGTTCGTGGCGAGCGAGTTCGCGCTCGTCAACCTCGACCGCGCCGACCTGGAGGCCCGTCGGGAGGCGGGTGAGACCCGGCTGTCGCTGACGATCAGCGCGCTGCGGATCACCTCCACGCATCTGTCCAGCGCGCAGCTGGGCATCACACTGACGACGCTGCTCACCGGTTACACGATGGAGCCTGCGATCTCGAACCTGCTGCGGCCGGTGCTGATCTCCTGGGGCTGGCCGGAGGGGTTCGCGAGCCCGTTCGCGGTGTTCTTCGCGATCACCTTCGCCACCGTGCTGTCGATGATCCTCGGCGAGCTCGTGCCGAAGAACTTCGCGCTCGCGGTGCCGCGGCAGACCGCCAAGCTGGTCATCCCGTTCCAGACCGCGTTCACCGTGGTGTTCCGTCCCGCGATCGCCGTGCTCAACGGCAGCGCCAACGGGGTGCTGCGCCTCATGGGCATCGAGCCCAAGGAGGAGCTGTCCGGCGCGCGCACGGCCGAGGAGCTCTCCAGCCTCGTGCGCCGCTCCGCGAGCGCGGGCGTGCTCGAGGAGGACACCGCGTCGCTGCTGGATCGCACGCTGACCTTCGCCCGACTGTCGGCGGCCGATGTGATGACCCCGCGCCCCAGCATCCACGCCCTCTCGGTCGACGACTCCGCGGAGGACGTGATCCAGCTCGCGCGCCGCACCGGTCACAGCCGGTTCCCCGTGTACGCCGACTCGATGGACGACATCACCGGCATCGTGCACCTCAAAGCCGCCGTCGGCGTGCCGCGCGAGCGCCGCGCCGAGGTCCCCGCCGCAGCGCTGGCGAGCGAACCGCTCCGCGTCCCCGAGGCCGTGCACCTCGACGCCCTCATGTCGGAGCTGCGCGCGCGCGGCTATCAGATGGCGATCGTGGTGGACGAGTACGGCGGCACCGCGGGCGTCGTCACCCTCGAAGACCTCGTGGAGGAGATCGTCGGGGAGGTGCTCGACGAGCACGACCGGCGTCGCGCCGGCATCGTGCGCACCTCCGACGGCGTCGTCTTCCCCGGCGAGCTGCGACCCGACGAGCTGCGCGACCGCACCGGCATCCGCATCCCCGAAGGCGACGTCTACGACACCGTCGGCGGCTACATCATGAGCGTGCTCGAGCGCATCCCCACCACCGGAGACACCCTGCAGATCGACGACGGCACCATCGAGGTGCAGCGCATGGACGGCCGCCGCGTCGACCGCGTGCGCTTCACGCCCCAGCCCGTGCCGGAAGGCGCGGCCGCGAGCGAAGGGGGTGAGCGTCGATGAACGATTGGGCCGGAATCGCCTGGCTGTTCGTGCTGCTCATCGCCAACGCCTTCTTCGTCGGCGCGGAGTTCGCCGTCATCTCGGCCAAGCGCTCGCAGATCGAGCCGCTCGCCGAGAGGGGCTCGCGGGCGGCCAAGACCGCGCTGTACGCCATGGAGCACGCGACCCTCATGCTCGCCACGAGCCAGCTGGGCATCACGATCTGCTCGCTGCTGATCCTGAACGTCTCCGAGCCGGCGATCCACCATCTCCTGGAGGTGCCGCTGGGTCTCACCGGGATCTCGGAGGAGGCCGTCGGCATCGCCGGGTTCGTCATCGCGCTGCTGCTGGTGTCGTACCTGCACGTGGTGTTCGGCGAGATGGTGCCGAAGAACCTCGCGTTCTCGGTGCCCGATCGCGCGGTGCTGATGCTCGCGACGCCGCTGGTGTGGGTGTCGAAGCTCTTCTACCCGGTCATCGCGGCGCTCAACTGGATCGCGAACCACGCGGTGCGGCTGTTCGGCGTCGAGCCGAAGAACGAGGCCGCCTCGACGTTCACGCTCGACGAGGTCGCCACGATCGTCAACCAGTCGCGCATCGAGGGCGTGCTCGACGACGCGTCCGGTACGCTGTCGGCCGCGCTGGAGTTCACCGACAAGAAGGCCAAGGACGTCGCGGTGCCGCTCACCGGCCTGGTGACCCTTCCCGCGCGCACGACGCCGGACGAGATCGAGCGGGCCGTGGCCAAGCACGGCTTCTCGCGCTACGTGATCGTCGACGAGACGGGGCTGCCGGTCGGCTACGTGCACCTGAAGGACATCCTGCGGGCCACGGAGGGACCGGATGCCGCGACCGACGTCGCTCGTCCGCTGCCGCCCAAGCGCATCCACCACATGGTGCCGGTGCTCGAATCCACCGACCTCGAGGACGCGCTGGCCCTGATGCGCCGCGCCGGCCGTCACCTCGCTCAGGTCCGGGACCGCGACGGCGTCATCACGGGCGTGCTGTTCCTGGAGGACATCATCGAGGAGCTGGTCGGCGAGGTGCAGGACGCCACCCGCCGCGGCCCGCTCGGGCGCTGACGCGCACGGCCCCGACCCTTGCCGGGTCGGGGCCGTCGCGGTTCAGGGGCGGGCGCGGAGGTACTGCGCCGGCCAGTAGTCCAGCTCGACGCCCAGCTCGCTCGCGGCGCGGAGGGCGAAGTGGGGGTCGCGCAGCCACTCCCTCCCGGCGAGGATCATGTCGGCGTCGCCGTCGGCCAGGATCTGCTCGGCCTGCGCCGCACCGGTGATGAGACCCACCGCACCGACGGGTGCGCCGGTCGCACGGCGCACCTCGGCGGCCAGTCCCACCTGGTAGCCGGGGAACGTCTCGATGCGCTGCGCGGCGACGAGCCCGCCGCTGGAGATGTCGAACAGATCCGCGCCGGCCTCGGCCGCCCAGCCGGCCACGGTGGCGACCTCGGCGACGTCGAGCCCGCCGTCGGCCCAGTCGGTGGCCGAGAACCGCACGAGGAGCGGCGCGGCGGGCGCGGCATCCCGGATCTCCCGCACGATGCGCAGCAGCAGCCGGGAGCGGTTCTCGAGCGATCCGCCGTAGGCGTCGGTGCGGTGATTGGACAGCGGCGAGAGGAACTCGTGCAGCAGGTAGCCGTGGGCGGCGTGGATCTCGAGCACCTCGAACCCGGCATCGAGCGCGCGGCGGGCGGCGGCGGCGAAGTCGCTCGCGACCCGGTCGATCCCGGCCTCGTCGAGCGCCGTCGGGGCGTCGAAGCCGTCGTACGCTATCGCCGACGGTGCGACCGTCTGCCATCCGCCGTCGGCGGGGGGCACGGATCCACGGCGGTCGGTCAGCGGCGACCAGGTCGACGCCTTGCGCCCGGCGTGGGCGAGCTGGATGCCGGCGAGGGCTCCGCGGGCGCGCACCGCCGCGGTGATCGGACGCCACGCGTCGCGCTGCGCGTCGTTCCAGATGCCGACGTCGTCGGGCGAGATCCGCCCCTCGGGCGAGACCGCGGTCGCCTCGGCGATCACGACGCCGGCACCCCCGGAGGCGAACTGCGCGAGGTGCGTGTGATGCCACTCCTGCGGCACCCCGTCGACGGCGCTGTACTGGCACATCGGGGCGACCCACAGGCGGTTGCGCGCGGTCAGGCCGCGCAGGGGCAGGGGCGAGAACAGGGTGCTCACAGGACTCCGTCGGGGTTCGCCGCCGCGCGGAGGAGCGTATGCGCCGCGGGGCTATCGTGAGGTCATGGCGGACCGATGGACCTCGGCGGACGCGGGACGCGCCCTGCGGATGCCAACCGACGACGACGACAAGTATTCCCGCGGGGTGCTGGGCGTGCGCACCGGTTCCGACGCGTACCCGGGCGCCGCGGTGCTCGGGGTCGAGGCGGCGTGGCGCACGGGCCTCGGCATGGTGCGCTACCTGGGGCCGCCGCATCCGTCGTCGCTTGTGCTGGCTCGCCGGCCCGAGACGGTCACCGCCGACGGGCGCGTGCAGGCCTGGCTGATCGGCTCGGGCACCGACGCGGCGCAGCGGACGGATGCCGAGACCGCCGCGCTGCGCGCCACGCTCGCCGGTGATCTTCCCGTCGTGGTCGATGCGGGAGCGCTCGACCTCGCGGTGGGCGCGCCGGCGCCGCGCATCGTCACACCGCACGCGCGCGAGCACGCGCGACTGCGGTCCGCTCTGGGACTGGATCCGGATGCCTCCGCCGCCGGCGAGGACGCCCGGTCGGCTGCCGCGCGAGAGACCGCCGTCGCCCTCGGTGCCACGGTGCTCCTGAAGGGTGCCGTCACGATCGTCGCCGCTCCCGACGGATGGACCGCCCGCGTCGAGGCGGGTACTCCGTGGCTGGCGACGGCCGGCACCGGCGACGTGCTCGGCGGCGTGCTCGGCGCGCTCGTCGCCGCGGCGGGGGCCGGGGGCGACACCGACCTCGCACCCCTCGCCGCCACCGGCGCGTGGCTGCACGGACGCGCGGCGCGGATCGCCGCCGAACGCGGCGGCGGGGGACGGACGATGCCGATCACCGCGCTGGACGTCGCCGAGCACCTGCCGTTAGCGGTCGCCGAGGCGCTCGCCGCACGCTGATCGCGCCCGCCCGAGCCGTCGATCCAGGGGGAGCGCAGCATCCGTTCACAGGGTTCCCCGAGGCGCGCCGGAACCCGGCACCCTACAATCGGAGGGTGTCGAGGCGGGCGGTGCTCTGGATCGCGTTCGTGCTGGTGCACGTCGGGGTGGCAGTGCTCGGCTGGTACCAGCCCAACGCGCCGATGGGCGACGTCTATCTCGTCTACGAACGGTGGTCGACCGCCTGGATGAACGGCGGGTACATCGACCCGTCCACCTATGGGTTCGCGCGCTCGCAGGAGTACGTCGGCTTCGTCGGCATCGACGTGGCGTGGGTGTACCCGCAGCTGGCGATCATCCCGATGCTGCTCGCCCGCCTGTTCATCGGCATCGACGGCTACACCCCGGCATGGGCCATCCTCGTCACGATCATCGACGCGCTCGCCTTCGCGGTGCTGGTCGGCCGGGGCCGCTCCCGCGGTCGCGTGACCGGCGCGTGGTTCTGGCTCGCGTTCATCGCGCTGATCGGTCCGATCGGCCTGTACCGGCTCGACACCGTCACGGTCGCGCTGGCCATCGCCGGCGGTCTGTGGCTCGTCGGCCGGCCGTGGCTCGGCTCGGCGCTGCTGGCGGTCGGCGTGTGGATGAAGGTGTGGCCGGCGGCGATCATCGCCGCCGCGGTCATCGCCCTGCGCCGTCGCTTCGCCGTCATCGGCGGCGCCCTGGCCGTCACCGTCGTGACGGCCGCCACCGTGGCGATCGCGGGCGGCGGCAGCCATCTGCTCGGATTCGTCGGCGATCAGACCGGCCGAGGTCTGCAGATCGAGGCGCCGGTGAGCACCTTCTACCTGTGGCGGTCGGCGCTGATGCTGCCCGACTCGGCGGTCTACTACAACCCCAACATGCTCACGTTCGAGGTGAGCGGTCCGATGCTCAACGAGGTCATCGCGATCATGACGCCGCTGCTCGTGCTGGTGATGGCGTCGGTGGCCGGCCTCGGCGCGTACAAGGTGTGGCGCGGAGCATCCTTCGCCCGGCTCTTCCCGCCGCTGGCGCTCGCCCTCGTGCTCGGCTTCATCGCCGTCAACAAGGTCGGCTCGCCGCAGTACCAGGTGTGGATCGTCGCTCCGCTCGTGCTCGGCCTGGTGCTCGATCGGCGCCGGTGGGCGCTGCCCTCGCTGCTCGGCCTCGTCATCGCCCTGCTGACGCAGATCGTCTACCCGCTGATGTACGACGGGCTCATGCTCACGCACCCCTACGTCGTGCCCACGCTCATGCTGACGCTGCGCAACATCGCCGTGGTCGCCCTGTTCGTGTGGACCGTGGTGATCCTCGCCCGGGTGCCCATGCATCGGCGCGTGCGCGCGGCATCCGCGTCGCCCGTCGCTCCCGCCGTGGCGCTCGCCGACGGTCACTGACGTCCCCCTCACTCGGAGGTATCCGCATGCTCGTCGCGTTCTCGGTGGCACCCAGCGGCACGGGCCGCGCCGACGGCTCGGTGCACGACGCGGTCGCCGCCGCCGTGCAGGTCGTCCGCGATTCGGGCCTGCCGAACCGCACCACCTCGATGTTCACCGAGATCGAGGGGGAGTGGGACGAGGTGTTCGACGTGGTCCGGCGGGCGACCGACGCGGTCGCCCCGTTCGGCTCGCGCGTCTCGCTCGTGCTGAAGGCCGACATCCGCCCCGGCTACACCGGCGAGCTCGACGCCAAGATCGACCGCCTCGAGGCCGCGATCGACGCGGCGGGCGACGACCTGTCGGCCTGATCCACGCGACACGGCGACCGCGGAGCGAGATCCCGGCGCGCGGTTCGAATCGATTCGCCCGGATGCCTCGCCCGCACGTAGCATGAGGGTGTGACCTCCTCGATCTCCTCGAGGGGGGCGGCGACGAGGGCGCTCCTCTCCCTCGCCATCGGCAGCTTCGGCATCGGCATGACCGAGTTCGTCGTGATGGGACTGCTGCCGAACATCGCGCGCGACCTGCTCCCCGTCGCATGGTCGACCAACCCGGACGACGCCATCGCCCAGGCCGGCTGGCTCATCTCGCTGTACGCGCTCGGCGTCGTCGTCGGCGCCCCCACGATCGCCGGCTCCGTCGCGCGGTTCCCCCGGCACCGGGTGATGATCGCGCTCGCTGCCGCGCTGGCGCTGTTCACCGCCCTGACCTGCATCGCTCCGACGTTCGAGCTGGTGGCGGCGTCCCGCTTCCTCGCCGGGCTCCCGCACGGGGCGTTCTTCGGCATCGGCGCGCTCGTGGCCGCCGACGTGCTGGGCCCGGGCAAGCGCGCCAAGGGCGTGGCGTTCGTGCTCACCGGGCTGACCGTCGCGAACGTGGTGGGCGTGCCTCTGGGCACGTTCCTCGGCCAGCAGTTCGGGTGGCGCGCCGCGTTCGTCGTGGTCGCGGGCGTGTTCGCGCTCTCGACGGTCTGCATCGCCCTGTTCGTTCCGCGGCACGCGGGCGAGCCCTCGCGCATGCTGCGTGCCGAGCTGCGCGTGTTCCGCCTCGGGCAGGTGTGGCTGACGCTGGCGATGGGCGGCATCGGCTTCGGCGGATTCTTCGCGGTGTACAGCTACGTCGCGCCGATCGTGACCGAGGTCGCCGGATCACCGGAGTGGGCGGTGCCGATCGTGCTGGTGCTGATCGGCGTGGGGATGACGATCGGCAACCTGCTCGGCGGGCATTTCGCCGACCTCAGCCTGCGCCGCACGATCTTCGTCGGGCTCGCCGCCCTCGCCGTCGTGCTCGCCGCCCTCGCTCTGACCGCGCAGTGGATCGTCGCTCTGGCGTTCTTCGCGTTCCTGGTGGGGCTGGTCTCGGCGGTCCTCAGCCCCGCCTTCCAGACGCGGCTGATGGACGTCGCCGAGGACAACCAGTCGATCGCGGCCGCCCTCAACCACTCCTCGCTCAACGTGGGCAACAGCCTCGGTGCGCTCCTGGGTGGCACGGTGATCGCCCTCGGGTGGGGGTTCGCCGCGCCGTCGTGGGTCGGCGTCGCCCTCACACTCGCCGGGCTGGCGTTCGCGGCGGTCAGCTATGGGGTCGAGGCGCGCTCGCATCGGGCGGTCGCCGTGCCGGCCTGAGCCGGACGCCTCTCGCGGCGTCGGGGCTGCGCCGTGCGATCGCCGTGCGATCGCCGTGCGATCGCATCGGGTCGTAGAGTCGGACGATGCACGACGACGTCGCACCCCGGCGCGGGGCATCCGCTCCTCCTGTCCCGGAGGTTCCCGACCTCCCCGTCGCGGCGACCGTGATCCTGGTCCGCGACAGCGCGGAGGGTCCCGAGGTGCTGCTGATCGAGAGGCCCGATCGCGGCTCGTTCCCGGGAGCGTGGGTGTTCCCCGGCGGCAAGGTGGAGGAGTCGGATGCCGCGGGGCTGACGCCCGACGCATCGGAGTCCGACATCGCCCGTGCCGCGGGGGTGCGCGAGACGCGCGAGGAGACCGGCCTCATCGTCGACGGCGCCGACCTCGTGCTGCTGTCGCGGTGGGAGCCGCCGGAGGACGTGCCGGTGCGCATCCGGACGTGGTTCCTGGTCGGGCGGGCGCCGGCGGGTGAGATCACCCTGCAGCCCGCCGAGGCGGTGTCGTCGCAGTGGATCCGCCCCGCCGATGCGCTGGATGCCCACGGGCGCGGTGAGCTCGTGCTGTACCCGCCCACGTGGGTGACGCTGTCCGGCCTCGCCGACCCGCTCGACGCCGATGGCCTGCTGGCCGCGGCGCGCCTCGGCGGGATCGCGATCTTCGCGACCCGTCTGCGCCGCACCGACACCGGATCGCTCCTGCTGTGGAGCGGCGACACCGACTACGACCCCGAGACCACCGCGCCGCAGGCCCGGCACCGGCTCGACACGACCGCGCTGCCGTGGGTGTACACGCGGCACGGGTGACCGACGACGGATGCCTCGCGCCGAGGCATCCGCTCCGCTGCCGGTGCCGCCGGGACGTCAGGGCTCGAGCAGGCGACGCAGGTGCAGGCCGACGGCGGCGGTCTCGATGAGGAAGCCGTCGTGGCCGAAGTCGCTCGCGAGCACGACGGCCCTGTCGCCGTCGAGAGTGCGCGGGATCGACCGGGCGATGCGGTGCTGTCCGTCGATCGGGAAGAGACGATCGGTGTCGATGCCGAGCACGAGGGCTGTCGCGGTCACCCGCTGCAGGGCCTCCTCGACGCCGCCGCGGTCGCGACCGACGTCGTGCGAGTTCATCGCCTCGACCACCCGGATGTAGCTGTTCGCGTCGAAGCGGCGGGTGAACTTGTTGCCGTGGAAGTCGAGGTACGACTCCACCGCGAAGCGCCCGCCACGCCCGAGCGGGCTCACGCCCGACTGCCACGACCGCGAGAAGCGGGCGTTGAGCTCGTTCGGGCTGCGGTAGTTCAGCAGCGCCATGCGCCGCGCGAGGGCGAGGCCCCGATGCGGTCCGTCGCCGTCGCCGGCGTCGTAGTACTCGCCGCCCTGGAAGCGGGGGTCCATCTGGATCGCCGCGAGCTGCACCGAGTTGAGGGCGATCTGGTCGGCCGTGTTGACGGGCGGCGCCGACAGGATGGCGACGCGCGCGACGCGCTCGGGGGAGCCGACCGCCCACTCCAGCGCATGCATCCCGCCCATCGATCCGCCCACGACCGCCGCCCACACCCCGATGCCGAGTGCGTCGGCGAGACGCTCCTGCGCGGCGACCTGGTCGCGGATCGTGAGGTAGGGGAAGCGCGCGGCCCACTCGTAGCCGTCGGGCGCGACGCTCGCGGGGCCGGTCGACCCCTGGCATCCGCCGAGCATGTTCGGAGCGACGACGAACCAGCGGTCGGTGTCGATCGGCGCGCCGGGCCCGACGATGTCGTCCCACCAGCCGGCGGTCGGATGCCCCGGCCCGGCGGCGCCGCGCACGTGGCTGTCGCCGGTGAGCGCGTGCAGGATGAGCACGGCGTTGTCGCGCGCCGCGTTCAGCTCGCCCCACGTCTCGAACGCCACCCGTACTCCGGGTAACTCCTGCCCGCCCTCGGTGCGGAAGGCGCCGAACGCCGCGAACCGGCGGTCGCCGACCGGGTCGCCGTCGCGCCATGCCCCCGTGACCGGCGGCCGCCCCAGCAGCAGGCGGGCGTCCGCCTCCGTCACCGGTGCCGACGGCACGGTGTCCTCGGAGGTCTGCCAGTCCATCCCCCCATTCTCCCCGCCCCGGGTCCTCTTCCCGCCCACTGTTACACCTCCCCTCCGAGCCTTCTCCCTCGTCCATCGCCCGTGCGAGGGACGAGAGCCCTCCAGATGCACGGGACATCGCGGGGGCTCTCGTACAGCTCACGGGCGATGGACGCCCGGCGGCGGTGCGGGAGGGGAGGTGGTCAGCGAGCGAAGGGGCGGGTCTCGTAGACGGCGCCGTGCTGGCCGGCCAGGGCCACGGGCACCGCGTCGACGGTCTGCACGAAGCGCTGCGACGAGTCGAGGGACGCCGGGAGCCGGGCGTCGATCTCGGGCAGCGTGCCGGCCACCTCGTTCGACAGCCACACGACGCGGCGGCCGATCGCGGCGCCGAGACCGCCGACGAGGTCGGCGAACCGGCGCCGCTGCGCGGCGTCGAGGTAGAGCAGAACAGCGCTGTGGAACACGACCAGGGTGGCCTCGGACGGGGCGTCGCGCGCGGCATCCGTCAGCACCTCCAGGATGTCGCCGCGCACGATCTCGGGACGCTCCGCGGCCACGATCGCGGCCGCTCCGCGCAGCCGCGCCACCCGGGCGTCGTGGTCGGGTCCGGGCCACACCAGCGTCGCCAGCCATGCGACGGCGTCGGGGTCGGCGGCGTCGATCGGGTCCAGGTCGATCCCGCGTCTCCACACGATCTCGGGCATCCGCTCCGGGACGGATGCCTCGTCGTCGACCGTGCACGCCAGGGCGAACGTCGTCGGACCGGCGACGGGGTCGACCCGGAGCCGGCCCGACGGCGTCGAGTAGTCGACGCTGTAGCGGTCGGGGTAGAGGCACAGGCCCGCCGCGGTCCCGGTCTCCAGCAGCGCGACCGGCCCGTCGATGCGGGACAGCACGGGCAGCAGCGTCGCGCAGCGGTTGGGCTCGTTCGTCTGGGTCGAGCGGGTCTCGGTGATCGCCACCACGGCATCCCAGTGCGCCGCGAGCCACGACCCCCACGATGCGTACGGCACCAGATCGCAGCCCGCCCACCGTGCCGCGGCGAAGACGAGGTTCGGCTGCTGCAGACGTCGGGGGAGAGCCGCGATCCGCGCCACCGCGGCGGGGTCGGCGGCGATCCCGGTCGCCCAGTCCTCGAACAGCGGAGACGTCCCGTGCGCCCACCGCCGGCCGAAGTCGTCGTAGACCGCTGCCACGCGCTCGTGCTCGTGCTCGCTCATGGCCCCACGATACGACGGGGGTTCTGCGGAGATCCGTCGTTCTGAGGACGAATCCTGCCGATCCGTCCTCAGAACAAGAGATCTCCTCACATCGGACAGGGAACGACGGATGCCTCGTCCCGCGCGCGGCGGGACGAGGCATCCGTTCGATCGGCGAGCCGGGTCAGGCCCGGGCGGCCTCCGAGACCTCGCGCGCGGCGGCGAGCGCCTGCTCGAGGTCGGCCTTGAGGTCGTCGATGTTCTCGAGTCCGACCGACAGGCGCACGAGACCCGGCGTGACACCACTGGTGAGCTGCTGCTCGGGGGTCAGCTGCGAGTGCGTGGTGGAGGCGGGGTGGATCACCAGCGAGCGCACGTCGCCGATGTTGGCGAGGTGGCTGAACAGGGTCAGGCTGTCGACGAAGGCTCGGCCGGCGCCGACGCCTCCCTTGAGCTCGAACGACAGCACCGCGCCGACGCCCTTGGGGGCGTAGGTGTTCGCCGCGGAGTACCAGGGCGAGGTGGGCAGGCCCGAGTAGTTCACGGTGGCGACGTCGTCGTGGTTCTCGAGCCACTCGGCGATCTCCTGCGCGTTCTGCACGTGACGCTCGATGCGCAGGGACAGCGTCTCGATGCCCTGGATGAGCAGCCACGCGCTCTGCGGCGAGATGGCGGCACCGAGGTCGCGCAGCAGCTGCACGCGGGCCTTGATGATGTACGCCAGGCCGTCGCCGACGGCCGTCGTGTACGACGCGCCGTGGTACGACGGGTCGGGCTCGGTGAGGCCGGGGAACTTCTCGACGTTCTGCGACCAGGCGAAGGTGCCGCCGTCGACGATGACGCCGCCGATCACGGTGCCGTGGCCGCCGAGGAACTTCGTCGCCGAGTGCACGACGATGTCGGCGCCGTGCTCGAACGGCTTGATGAGGTAGGGCGTCGCGATCGTGTTGTCGACGATGAGCGGCACCCCCGACGCGTGGGCGACGTCGGCGACCGTGCGGATGTCGAGCACGTTGATCTTCGGGTTGCCGATCGTCTCGGCGAAGAAGAGCTTCGTGTTCGGGCGCACCGCGCGACGCCACTCCTCGGGGTCGTCCTGGTTCTCGACGAACGTGGTCTCGATGCCGAGCTTGGCGAGGGTGTACTTGAAGAGGTTGTAGGTGCCGCCGTAGATCGACGACGACGAGACGATGTGGTCGCCCGCCTCGGCGATGTTGAGCACCGCGAACGTCTCGGCCGCCTGGCCCGACGCGACCAGGAGCGCACCGGTGCCGCCCTCGAGCGCGGCGACGCGCTGCTCGACGACGTCCTGCGTCGGGTTCTGGATGCGCGTGTAGATGTTGCCGAACTCCGCCAGTGCGAAGAGGTTCGCGGCGTGGTCGCTGTTGTCGAACACGTACGACGTGGTCTGGTAGATCGGCGTCGCGCGCGCCTTGGTCACCGGGTCGGGCTGCGCGCCGGTGTGGATCTGCTTGGTCTCGAAACGCCAGTTCTCGGGTGCCGACATGGTGTGCTCCTGCAGTTCGCTGCTCCGCTCGCGGTCACGGCGGGGATGATGCGAGAGTACGGATGCCTCGCACGCCCGACAACGGTCGGGAAATGTTGCGTAACCTGGCCTGCGTCGCCGCGTGGGTAGCCTGGAGGCATGGCGAACAGGCGTGCAGTCGTGACCGGTGCGAGCTCGGGGATCGGCGAGGCGACGGTGCGTGCGCTGCGCGCAAGCGGGTGGGACGTCGTGGGCACCGCCCGGCGGGCCGATCGCCTGGACGCGCTCGCCGCCGAGACCGGCGCCCAGGTGTTCGCCGCCGACCTCACCTCCGCCGCCGACGTGGACGCGCTCGCCGCGTGGCTGGAGTCGACCGGACCGGTGCACGCCCTCGTCCAGGTGGCCGGAGGAGCACTCGGCACCGACCGCATCGAGGACGGCGATCCCGCGGGGTGGCAGTGGATGTTCGACGTCAACGTCCTCGCGGCGCAGCGGATGGTGGCCGCCCTCCTCCCGCAGCTGCGGGCCGCGGCATCCGACGGCGGTCATGCCGACACCCTCTTCGTCACCTCCACCGCCGCGTTCACGGCCTATCCGGGCGGCGGCGGATACGCGGCGGCCAAGGCGGCGGAGGCGATGATCGCGCACGTGCTGCGGCTCGAGCTCAACGGAGAGCCCATCCGCGTGACCGAGGTCGCGCCGGGCATGGTCCGCACCGAGGAGTTCACCCTCAACCGACTGGGCGGAGACGCGGATGCCGCGGCGCAGGTCTACGACGGGGTCGAGCACCCCCTCGTGGCCGACGATGTCGCGGACGTGATCGCGTACGCCCTCAACGCCCCCGCGCACGTCAACCTCGACCTCATCACGATGCGTCCGGTGGCGCAGTCCGCGCAGCACCTGCTCGCCCGGGGCCCGCTGCGCGTGCGCACCGTCTGATCTCCGTTCGTACGACCAGGGTTCACACGACGGGGGCGCCCCCCGGTGCCTCCTCGGCCGACGGCGCCTCGTCGGCGAACGCGACCTTCGGCACGAAGAACAGCAGCACGGCGGCGATGAAGCCGCCCACGGCGCAGATCGTCCAGACGGCCATGTACCCGCCGAGGGACGCGGCGGTCTGACCGGCCACCGCACCGACGCCGGCCGCGAGCACCACGCCGAAGATCGCGGACGCGAAAGTGCCGCCGATCGTCTTGGTCGTGTTCGTGAGCGCCGAGGCGATGCCGGTCTGCCCGCGCGGGGCCGCGGCCGCGGCCGCCGCCGGAAGCGCCGCCACCAGCGCGCCCGAGCCGAGACCGGCGATCCCGAGGTTCAGCAGCACCTGCCACAGCTCGACGTGGAACGGCAGGAAGAGCAGGTACCCGACCCCGACGAGGGCGGACGCGACGATCAGGATGCCGCGGGGCGGTGCCCGACGCGACGTCACCGCGAACAGCACCGCGCCCACGATGAGCGAGACGAGGTAGACGCCGATCACGTTCGAGCGCTCGGTAGCGTCCAGGCCGAGACCGTAGCCGAGCGAGGAGTCCGTGCCGGCGTAGGTCGAGAGCGGCCCCTGCGCCCCGAGCAGGCTGATGCCCACCAGGGCGGCGGTCGCCTGCACGGGCCACATCTCGGGGCGCCGCAGCACACGGATGTCGACGGCCGGGTCGGGCTGGCGGAGCTCGAACCGCACGAACCAGACGATCGTCGCGAGACCCGCCGCCAGCAGCACCCACGTCCACACGAACCCCGGGCCGTTGAGGCGCAGGAACGTCAGCGAGCTGGTCACCAGCAGCAGCGCCATCGCGAGGATCGCGAACCCGGCCGTATCGAGGCGCCGGCCGGGCAGCGGCTCCGATTCGGGCACCCCCAGCCAGATCACGACGGCGATCAGCGTGACCGCGATCGCAGGCACCATGAGGGTTCCGGTGAGGTCGCCGGTGGCCGCGAAGATGCGTCCCGCCGCGAGCGCCCCGGTGATGGCACCCGCCTGCAGCCCGACGACGAGGAGTCCGGCCGCACGCCGTGTCATCGACACCCCGCGCGCCTGGCGCCTGCCACGCTCGAAGATGAGGGCGATCTCCAGCGGCAGCCAGACGACGTAGAAGCCCTGCAGCGCCCAGGCGATGAGGAACGTCCAGAACGACCCGGCGAACACCAGCCACCAGCTCGCCCCCGCGGTGAGGACGGCCGCGATCAGCAGGATGCGCTTGTGCCCGTACATGTCGCCGAGCTTGGCGAGCACGGGCACGACGAGCGCGGAGAGCAGCAGCTGCGCCGCCTCGAACCAGTTCACATCGGCGTCGTGGATGCCCAGGTGCACGACGATGTCGCTGAACAGCGGCACGTAGTACCCCTGCAGGATGCCGCTGGTGAGCTCGACGAGGACGAACCAGCCGATCAGCCCCGCCGTGATCCCCAGGGCGGAGCCTCGGAGCCGGTCTGCGGCGGCGGAGGCGCGTGACACGTTCGCGAGACTAACACCGCTGCGCCCCTACCCTGGGAGCATGGCGAAGTCCCTCTCCGAACTGGCCGCGGCCGGTCTGATCGACGAGGGCTGGGCCGAAGCGCTCACCCCGGTCGGCCCCGACATCGCGGCGCTCGGCGACCGGCTGCGCACGGAGGTGGCCGAGGGCCGCCACTACCTCCCCGCGGGCGATCGCGTGCTGCGGGCGTTCTCCCGTCCGCTCGACGACGTGAAGGTGCTCATCGTCGGGCAGGATCCCTACCCGACCCCGGGGCATCCCATCGGACTGTCGTTCGCGGTCGAGGGCCATGTGCGGCCCCTGCCGCGGAGCCTCGCGAACATCTACCAGGAGCTGCAGGCCGATCTCGGCATCCCGCCCGCCCCGCACGGCGACCTCTCGGCGTGGAGCGACCAGGGCGTTCTGCTCCTGAACAGAGTGCTCACCGTGACGCCCGGTGTCTCGGGATCGCACCGGGGCTGGGGGTGGGAGAAGGTCACCGAGCACGCGATCCGCACCCTCGTCGCACGGGATCGGCCGCTCGTCGCGATCCTGTGGGGGAGGGATGCCTCGAACCTCCGTCCGATGCTGGGCGCGACGCCGATCGTCGAGTCCGCGCACCCGTCGCCGCTGTCGGCGCACCGCGGCTTCTTCGGATCGAAGCCGTTCTCGCGCGCGAACGACCTGCTGGTCGCGCAGGGCGCGGCGCCGGTCGACTGGGCGCTTCCCGCCGAGCCGTCGCCGCGCGCGTAGGCTCGTCGTCATGCTGGAGGAGGAGTACCAGAAACGGCGCGTGCTACCGCGCCATCTGCGTCGCACCGCGCCCGAGGAGGGTCCGTTCACCTACGCGATCCGGCGGGCCGAGGAACGCGACATCCCCGACATCCGCGAGATCTACAACTATTACGTCACCAACTCGGTGGTGACGTTCGACGAGAAGAAGTGGACGCTCGCACAGTGGCGCGAGAAGTTCCTCTACCTCCAGAAGCTGTCGCTGCCGTTCCTGGTGGCCGAGTCGCCCGGCGGGCACGTGCTCGGCTATGCCCTGGTGCAGCCGATGTCGTCGAAGTCCGCATACCGCTACAGCGTCGAGAACTCGATCTATCTCGGACATGCCGCGGCCGGCAAGGGTCTCGGCCGGGCGATGCTGGTGGCGCTGATCGAGGCGTGCGAAGCGGCCGGGATCCGCGAGATGGTGGCCGTGATCAGCGACAAGGGCGCCGAGGCATCCGTCGCCCTCCACGAGAAGCTCGGCTTCGTCGAGGTCGGCCGCATGGGCCGGGTGGGATTCAAGTTCGGGCGCTGGCTCGGCACGATCTACCTGCAGAAGCACCTCAAGCCCCGCAAGGTCCGACGCAGCCTCTTCGGCCGCTCCGCGCCCGCGGACGACTAGGTCGCCGACGCGTTCTGCACCTCGTCGACGAGCGTTCGCCACGGACCGGCGACGGCCTGGTCGGGAAGCTGCGCCTCGCGGCGCTCCTCACCGCATCGCGCGTCGATGCGCCAGACGTATCGGTCGGCGCCGCGCGAGGCGCTCACCGTGACATCCCACGGGCAGTCCTCGATGAGGGTCACCCAGCGCTCCTCCTCGTCGGCGGGCGCCTCGGCCGACCACTCCTTGCGCAGCCCCGCGATCCCTCCGGTGCGGGTGACGGTCACGACGATGACGGATGCCGCAGCATCCGTCCGCTCGTCATCGCTCGGTGAACGCATCCTCCACGACGCCGACGCCCGCCCACCCGGCGCGGACGGCGTCGACCACCTCCGATTTCTCACCGTACTCCGCGGCCGCCGCGGCGAGGGTGGCCCGCGCGAACGCGGCGAAGTCGGCGGTGGGCGGCAGGTCGCCGGTGATCGTGCGGTACCAGACCAGCCCGGCGCGCTCCCAGGCGTTACCGCCGAGGGCGGTGGCGACGAGGTAGAAGGCGCGGTTCGGGATGCCGGAGTTGATGTGCACACCGCCGTTGTCGTCGTCGGTGTGCACATACCCGTCCATGTGCGCGGGCTGCGGATCGCGGCCGAGCACCGGGTCGTCGTAGGCGGTGCCGGGCGCCTTGAGGGAGCGGAGGGCGACACCCTTCACGTTCGGGGCGAAGATGCCCGCGCCGATCAGCCAGCCGGCCTCGGCAGCGGTCTCGTTGCGCGTGTACTGCTCGGCGAGGGCGCCGAACACGTCGGAGAGCGACTCGTTGAGGGCGCCCGGCTGGCCCTGGTACTCGAGCCCGCCCTCGTGCTCGGTGATGCCGTGGGTGAGCTCGTGCGCGATGACGGTGAGCGAGGAGGTGAACCCGATGAACACCTCGCCGTCGCCGTCGCCGAACACCATGCGCTCGCCGTTCCAGAAGGCGTTGTCGTAGTCGCGGCCGTAGTGCACCGTCGCCAGCAGCGGGGCGCCGGCGCCGTCGATGCCGTCGCGGCCGTACGCGTCGGAGTAGAAGTCGTGCGTCTGGCCGAGGCCGTCGAACGCCTGGTCGACCGCGGCGTCGCCGGTGGGCGGGTCGTCTTCGCGGCGCACCGTCGTTCCGGGGAGCTTCTCGGTGTTCTGCGCGTCGGAGATCGTGCGGTCGGCGGCCGGGACGCTCTCGACCACCAGCGTGCCCGGCTCGACGATCGACA
This sequence comes from Microbacterium fluminis, assembly GCF_051549805.1. GTDB lineage: Bacteria > Actinomycetota > Actinomycetes > Actinomycetales > Microbacteriaceae > Microbacterium. Next base: position 3,116,227 of record NZ_CP196042.1, on the reverse strand, counting down.
GGCGCACGCGCGAGCGCTGCGGCCGGATCTTGCGGTCGGTGGCGAGCGTGGCCTGCGCGGCCGCCGAGGCGCGGGCGAGCGCCGGCTCCTGGGCGGCGGCGAGGCGGGCCAGGAGGTAGGGCGGGATGATCCCGTGCGGCGCGTGCGTCATGTCTCCGAGGCTAACCCCGGCGCCCGACATCCGTCCCGGCCCGTCCGCGGATGTTCACCGGGCTCTCACCCGTCGCAGCGGGGTTCGGCCGCGAGCCGCCGGGGTCAGGGACCGGGGTCGATGGTGGGGATGGAGGACAGCAGGCGGCGGGTGTAGGCCGCCTGGGGCTGCAGCAGCACCTTCTCGGTCGGGCCGGCCTCGACGATGCGGCCCTCGTTCATCACGACGACCTCGTCGCACAGGTTCTGCACGACGCCGATGTCGTGCGACACCAGCACGAGCGTGAGCCCTTCGCGGCGTCTCAGCTCGCCGAGCAGCCCGAGGATCTGGGCGCGCACCGTCACGTCGAGGGCCGAGAGCGGCTCGTCGCCGACCAGCAGCGAGGGACGGTGCACGATCGCCCGCGCCAGCGCGATCCGCTGCCGCTGCCCGCCGGAGAACTCGTGCGGGTGGCGGCCGGCGACCTCGGCGTCGAGCCCGACGTCCTCGAGGGTCTCGCGCACGCGCGCCCGGCGGTCGCCCTCGATGCCCAGCGCCCACAGGGGCTCGCCGACGATGCGCCCGATGCTCATGCGCGGGTCGAGCGACGCGTACGGATCCTGGAAGACGATGCCCGTCTCGCGGCGCAGCCAGTGCAGCGACCGTGCACTCGCCCGCGCGTCGACCGGCCGCCCGCGGAACTCCACGTCGCCCGTCGTCGGCACGTCCAGCGCCAGCAGCAGCCGGATCAGCGTCGACTTGCCCGAGCCCGACTCGCCGATGATCCCCACCGCCGATCCCTCGCGCACGTCGAGATCGGCGTCGATCAGCGCGTCGGCGTAGTGCGTGCGCTCGAAGAACGAGGAGCGGGGAAGCGGATGCCTCCGGCCCAGCCCGCGCCCGCGCAGCAGCACTCCGTCGCCGCTCATGCGATCCCCTCCGGGCGCCACAGCGTGGCGGAGGCATCCCGCAGCAGTCCCCGCGTCACCTCGGACACGGGCGCGGTGAGCAGCGTGCGGATCGGGGCGTCCTCCACCACCCTCCCGTCCTCGAGGACGACGCCGTGCGTGGCGATCTGCGACAGCACGGCGAGGTCGTGCGTGATGAAGACGAGCGACATGCCCGCATCGTCGACGAGTCCGTGCAGGAGGCGGAGGATCTCGGCCTGGATCGTCACGTCGAGGGCCGTGGTCGGCTCGTCGGCGATCAGCAGCCGCGGGCGGCAGGCGAGGGCCATCGCGATCGCGACCCGCTGACGCTGTCCGCCCGAGAGCTGGTGGGGGTAGCGATCGACGATCCGCGCCGGGTCGGGGAGCGCCACCCGCTCGGCCTCGGCGATCGCGCGGGTGCGCGCCTCGGCGCGACCGACCCGCTCGTGGATGCGCACCGACTCGGCGATCTGCCGTCCGACGGTGCGGATCGGATTGAGCGCCGTGCGCGGCTCCTGGAACACGATGCCGATCTCGTCACCGCGCAGGCCGGCGAGTTCCCGGTCGGGCAGGCCGAGCAGCTCGCGCCCGTTCCAGCGCACGCTGCCGCCGCAGGTCGCGCCGTCCGGGAGCAGGCCCAGGATCGCCAGCGCGGTGAGCGACTTGCCCGAGCCCGATTCGCCGATCAGGCCGACGCGGGCGCCGTCGGGAACGGCGAACGAGACGCCGTCGACCACGCGGCGGCCGTCGATGTCGACGGTGAGACCCTCGACCTCGAGACTCATGCCACCACCCCCGGCACGTGCGCGCGCTCGCCGCCGTGGCCGCGGCGGCGTCCGCGCGACAGCGTCGGGTCGGTGGCCTCGCGCAGCCCGTCGCCGAGCAGGTTCAGTCCCAGCACCGTGACGGTGATGGCCAGCCCGGGCCAGATCACCGAGAGCGGATGCACCCCGATGTACTTCTGCAGGTCGGACAGCAGCAGCCCCCACGAGGGCTCCGTGACCGAGGCGCCGAACCCGAGGTACGACAGTCCCGCCTCGGCGAGCACCGCGACGGCCATCGCCCACGACAGCTGCACGATGAACACCGGCGCGACGTTGGGCAGCAGGTGACGCCACAGCGTCTGCGCGGGCGTCAGCCCCGAGGCGCGGGCGGCGAGCACGAAGTCGGCGTGCAGCACGCGGCGCAGCTCGGGCCGCGTGACGCGCGCGATGCTCACGCCGAACCCGATGCCGACGGCCCAGATCACCACCCACAGCGAACGCCCCCACACGGCGGCGATCATCGTGGCGATGATCAGCACAGGGAAGGCGATCAGGATGTCGACCAGCACCGCGACCGATTCGCGCAGCCATCGCGCCGTCAGCGCGCCGAGCGCGGCCAGCGCGATCCCGATCACCGTGGCGATGATCCCCGAGCCGACCGCGACGAAAACGGTGGTGCGGGTTCCGGCCATGAGCAGGCTCAGGATGTCGCGCCCCGAGGCATCCGTCCCCAGCAGGTGCGGCCAGCCCGGCGGCAGCCATCGCGCCGACACGTCGACCGAGATCGGGTCGAACGGCGTCCACACCAGCGCGACACCGGCCGTGACCACGATCACCGCGACCACGAGCATCCCGAACCGACCCGTGCCGGTGCCCCACAGGCGGCCCAGCCACCCGCGAGACCTCACGAGGACACCTCCCGCTGGCGGGGGTCGATCACGCGGTGGAGGAGGTCGACGGCGAAGCCGACGACGAGCACGAAGCCGGTGAGCACGAGGAGCTCGCCCTGCACCTTCGGGAGGTCGCGGCGGGCGACGTCCTCGACGAGCATGCGCCCGACGCCGGGGAGGGTGAACAGCTGCTCGATCACGACCGCGCCGACGATGATCCCCGCCACCTGCAGTCCGAGCACCGTGATGACAGACAGCCCCACGTTCGGCAGTCCGTGGCGGATGAGCGCCGCGGCGCGCGTGAGGCCCTTCGCCGCCGCGGTGCGCACGTAGTCCTGCCCGACCGCCTGCAGGGTCGCGCTGCGCACGAACCGCAGCAGCATCGCGCCCTCCACCACCCCGATCGTCACGGCGGGGAGGATCAGCGACCGCAGGGCGTTCGCCGGGTCGGCCCAGCCGTCGCGCGGGAACCCCTGCGCGGGGAGCCAGCCCAGCCACACCGCGAAGACGACCACGAGCATCATCCCCGCCCACACCACCGGCACCGCCGCGAGTCCCTGCGAGACGACGCTCAGCGTCGTGCCCGACGCGCGGCCCCGGCGCATCGCCGACAGCACCCCGAACGGCACGGCGATGAGGATCGCGACCGTGAGAGACAGCATCCCGAGCGGGATCGTCACCTGCGCCTTCTGCGCCAGCTCGTCGGCCACCGAGGTGCCGGTGATGAGCGAGGCGCCCAGGTCTCCGCGGAGCACCCCGCCGATCCAGCCGAGGTACTGCGCGATGAGCGGCTCGTCCAGCCCCAGCTGCGTGCGGATCGCCGCCACCTGCTGCGGCGTGCCCTCGGTGCCGGCGATCAGCTGCGCGACATCGCCGGGCAGCACCCGCAGCGAGAGGAAGATCAGCACGCTCGCGACGAGGAGGCCCACCACCAGCAGGGCCAGCCTCGTCAGCGCGTAGCGGATCACGCCCCGAACGCTACTTGGTGACCGTCACACCGGCCAGACGCAGGCGGGAGTTGATGGAGTCCACCGGGAAGCCGGCCACATTCCCCTGCACGGCGGTGATCGTCGCGGAGTTGTAGAGCCAGTCGGCGGCGCTGTCCTGGGCGACGATCTTCGCGGCCTGGGCGAGCAGCTTCGCCGACTCGCCCTCGTCGGTGGTCTGCACGGCCTCCTTGTAGAGCTTCTGCACCTCGGCGTTGTCGTAGCCGAAGTAGTAGCCCGGATTGGCGAAGTTGCCGAAGTCGCGCGGCTCGACGTGCAGCACGAAGCTGAGGTCGTAGTCGTGGTTGGTGTAGACGCTCTTCAGCCACGTCGGGAAGTCCACCGAGTTCACCTTCAGCTCGACGCCGATCTTGTCGAAGTCCGAGACCAGCACCTGCGGCACGGTCGTGCCGTAGAAGCTCGGGATCGTGAGGGTGAGCGACAGGTTGGACTGACCGGCGTCGGCCAGCAGCTGCTTGGCCTTCTCGGGGTCGTACGTGATGGTCCCGGAGAGATCTTCGTAGCCCGGGTCGAGCGCGGGGATCGGACCGTACATGGTCGAGCCCGCGCCGATCGCCTTCACGAGGTCGTCGTGGTTGATCGCACGGCGCAGCGCCTCGCGCACCCGCTGGTCGTCGAGGGGCGCCTTGGCGTTGTTGAAGGCGAGGGTTCCCTTGTCGGTCGTCTTGCCGGTGGTGAGGTGGAATCCCTGCGCGCCGTCGAGCTGCGGGGAGAGGGTGGGATCGACGGCGGTCAGCACGTCGACGCTGCCGGCCAGCGCGGCGTTCACGCCCGCCGTGAAGTCGGGGATGTACTGCAGGATGACGGATGCCACGCCCGCCGGGTTGCCCCAGTACTTGTCGTTGCGGGTCAGCTCGATGCTGTCGCCCTGGTTCCAGCGCTTCAGGGAGAACGGGCCGGTGCCGTTCTCGGCGGTCTTCAGATCGGTGGTGTCCCCGGCCTTGAGCACCAGGCCCGCCGGCCCGGTGAGGGCGAACAGCAGATTCTGGTCGGGGGCGGTGAGGGTGATCACGACCTTGTCCGTGCCCTGCGCGACGATCGTCGAGACCCCGGCGAGATCGGCGTGGCCGATGACGGTCGCGTCGTCCTTGACCTGGGTGAGCGAGGACACCACGTCCTCGACGGTGAGCGGCTGGCCGCCGTGGAAGGTGACGCCCTGCGCGATCGTGAAGGTGTAGGTCAGCCCGTCGGACGAGACCTGGTGATCCGTGGCGAGACCGGCCTCGATCTTGTTGTCCTGCGTGCGGCTGACCAGGCCCTCGTACACGTTCCCGATGAGCGCCTGCTCGAGCGCGGCACCGCTGGTGTGGCGGATGTCGAGGTTCGACGGCTCGAGCACGAGACCCACGCGCAGCGTGGCATCCGGATTCGGCTCCCCGGTCGCCGACGGCGTGGACGACGATCCGCCGGTGCAGGCGGTGAGTGCGAGCGCGGTCGCCGCCAGGAGCGCGGTGGCGGCGAGGGTGATCCGGCGGGGCATGGGGGTCCTTTCGCAGGGCGCGGCATCCGTCCATGTATCGGGGATGCCGGTCGAGAGACGACTCGAGGTGCGCGTAACAGCCTAGAGTCCGGGATCGTGGCCTACTGTGCTCGCTACACGCAACGCAACAGAAGTGTTAACCCTTCCTCACGGGCGGTCGGCGAGTGCGTGAACACGACGGGCGAGGTCGAGCGGCTGCTCCTCCTGCACGTTGTGCCCCGAGGGGACGGTCGCGACGACGGCGTCCGGCAGGCGCCGGGCGAACTCCGCCGCGTCGTCAGGGGTGACGTAGCCGTGGTCGCCGCGCACGAGGGTGAGCGGCGCCCGCACCCCCGCGAGATCCTCCCAGCCCGACGCGCCGAGCACGGCGGCGACTGCGTCCTGACGGGCGCCGGCCCGCGCCGCCCGCGCGGGGTCGGCGGCCATCGCCGCGGCCAGGTGCGCGAAGTGGTGCTTCCATTCGACGCGCCCGTCGGGACGCACGCGCGAGTTGAGGAACACGCCGCGCTCGGCCGCACGGCGGCTGCCGCCCAGCCCGAACGCGAGCGCGCGGTCGACGAGCTCGTCGCGCGTGGCCCAGTCGGTCGGCCCGGCGAAGAACTCCCGGATCTGCGTCGGTCCGGCGTTCGGGTCGACCCCGGGGGTGATGTCGATCACCATCAGCTCCCGGACCAGATCGGGGCGGGATGCCGCGACCGCCGCGGCGGTGAGGGCGCCGAGCGACTGACCGACCAGCACCTGCGGCGCGTCGGTCCATGCATCCATGCCGATCGCGACGTCGGACGCGAGCGGCCGTGCCACGTACGCCGCGTCCTCGCGCCAGGACGAGTCGCCGTGGCCGGCGAGGTCGATCGCGAGGGCGGGGAGGCCCAGCGCGAGGATCGTGGTGTCCCACGTGTGGGCGTTAAGGCCCGCGCCGTGCAGGAACGTCACCACCGGGGCCGCCCCGGGGGTGTCGGCGGGCGCCCAGCGCAGCGCGCTCAGGGTGCGCCCGTCCGGAAGGGCGAGCGACACCCGCTCGCCGTGGGGGAGCGATCCGTCGAGGCCGTTGTCGGCGGCCTGGTCGGGCAGGAACGAGAACTCGTCGAATTCGGTGTCGGTCACGCGGCATCCTCGGGGTGACGGGGTGGGAAGGCATCCATTCTCCTCGTCTGCGGCGGCCGGGCGTGCACGTGCGTCGACCCCGGACACGGGAGCCCCGCGCGCAGCACGCCTGGTTAGGCTGACGACATGAGCGAAGAACGCCGCGTGCACCTGTCCCGCTCCGCCCCGGACGCCTACCGGGCGCTGGAGGCGTTCTCCAAGACCGTGGGTGCGCTCGCCGCCGCGAACGGGATCGACGACCGCCTCAAGGAGCTGGTGCAGATCCACGCGTCCCAGCTGAACGGCTGCGCGTTCTGCGTGCGGGTGCACGTCGACCGCGCCGTCGCGGCCGGTCTCGGCATCGACGAGATCACGCAGCTCGCGACCTGGCGCGAGTCGGGCGTCTTCACCGAGCGCGAGCGCGCGGCGCTGGAGCTCACGGAGTCCTTCACCTTCATCTCGGAGGAGGGCGTCCCGGACGGCGTGTACGACCACGTCGGCGGCATCCTGAGCGAGCAGGAGTACGTCGCCCTGAGCTGGATCCTCGTGTCGATCAATGCCTTCAATCGGGTGGCGATCGCGGGTCGCTATCCCGTCCCGGCGCGGCAGGAGACCTCCGCGTGACGGATGTCTCGCTCGTACCCGGAGCGCTGAACTTCCGCGACATCGGGGGACTGCCTGCCGGCTCCGGGCGCACGAGGTCGGGCGTGCTGTTCCGCTCGGGGCACCTCGGGCAGCTCGACGATGACGGCACCCGCGCGGTGGGTGCGCTCGGCATCCGTCGCATCATCGACCTGCGCGATGACGACGAGGTGCGGATCTCGCCGAGCCGCGTCGACGGACTCGACCTGCAGACGCAGCGCGTGCCCCTGTTCGTCGGGTCGATCGCGTCGTTCTTCGAGCGCGACGCGTCGCTCGAGTCCTTCTATCGGTCGCTCGTCGACGATTCCGCGGAGAAGGTGCTCGCGGTGGTCCGCGGAGTCCTCGCCGACCAGCCCGTGCTGGTGCACTGCGCGGCGGGCAAGGACCGTACGGGGGTGACCGTCGCCCTCACCCTGAGCGCGGCCGGTGTCGAGCGCGAGGCGGTGGTGGAGGACTACGCCCGCACCGAGCGGTTCATGCCCGAGTCGAGGAATCGCGCCATCATCGCCCGGCTGCGCGCGGTGCACCCCGAGGCGCAGCACCTCGAGGAGCTCACGACGCGCTCGCCGGCGCCCGTGATGGCGGGGCTGCTCGCCGACCTCGACGCGCGCTACGGCTCTCCTGCCGACTACCTCCGCGCGCACGGTCTCGGCGACGACGAGGTGGCAGAGCTGCGCCGCGTGCTCGTGCACGACTGAGAGAACGCCGAGCGATCACCCAGGGAGTGGCGGCAAGGTTAGGCAACCCTTCACTCGGGCGTATAGTGGAGGACGCCATGACCTCCGCCGACCACAACGCCAGCGCCTGCCGCGCGACGCGCCACACGCGCGTGCAGCAGCTCATCACCGCCGACGAGCACTCGCTCGCCGAGCTCGAGGCGCTGCTGGCGACGCTCCCGATCTGCTCGACGGGCCGCGTCTTCGTCGAAGTGCCGGATGCCTCGTGGATCGGTCGCATCGACGCGCCCGTGCGCATGGTCGTGACGTGGCTCGACCGCTCCGCCCGCACCGGCGCCCCCGGCACCGGTCGTGCGTGCGCACCCGGCGACGCGCTGTCGCGCGCGGTCGCGGCCTGGGCGGGCGAGATGCTCTGCGGGGGCGACGACCGCACCCGCATCACGCTGCTCGGCGGCTATCTCGGCACGGCCGACATCGTCGACCACCTCACCGTGCACCTCGGCGTGCCGGCCGACGGCATCCACACCCCCGAGCGCTTCGGGCTCGCCACCGCGCGCTGACCCGCGCAGCGAGGGGCCGGCGCTAGGCTCCGGCCATGACCACCGCTGCCGTGTCGCGCGACCTGCGCCTGCCGGTCTGGGTCGTCGTCTGGCTCACGATCTCGGCGATCATCCAGACTTACGACGCCTGCTATGTGCTGCTCGGCCCGCTCTCGCACGCCGGCGGGCCGTTGGCCGGCCTGTGGCCGGGCCACGTGTTCTACTCGAGCTTCGACCACCGCTACGCCGGATTCGACGCGTTCGGCAGCGCGCAGAGCTGGGCCAACCTCGTCGAGGTGGTCTTCATCGTGTGGGCGCTGGTGGCGGCCCGGCGATGGTCGGGCGTCGTCGTCGCGCTCGTGGTCAGCACGGCGACGTTCTGGAAGACCGTGATCTACTTCCTCGTCGAGGCCTCGAGCGGTCTGGAGATGACGCGCCAGTCGCTTGAACGCGGCGACCTCGCCGGGTTCCTCGCCGTGGCGATCCTGCCGAACCTGTTCTGGATCGTGCTGCCCGGGGCCGTCGTGGTCACTCTGGGGCGTCAGGTGTGGCGCGTCGGGCGGACGGCCGTGCTGCATGCGGACGCGGGGGATGCCGCGGCATCCGCGTCGGAAGGTCAGGAGCCGCGGGGGACGTAGTTGCCGTCCTCCAGCCCCGCCTCGATCTCGAAGCGGTTGCGCAGGGGGTTCCGCCCGGCGATCAGATAGAGGAGCGGCAGCAGGAAGCCGTAGCGGCGCCACTGCCGCGCATGGACGGCCTCGTGGGCGACCAGTCGATCGTCGATATGCCCGTCTCCGGTCAGGAAGCAGTCGCCGACGCACACACCGCCGCGGCCGTATGCCCAGGACGGCATACCGCGGAAGATCCACAGCCCGCCGCGCCGCTCGACGCGGCCCGTGCTCCACAGCGACCCCCAGATCCAGCCCACGGCGCGTCCGTACCAGAACCCCGCGCGACTGATCGGCGAGTCGAGCAGGATGCCGGGGATGAACCGGTCGAGGCGACGACCGTGCGCGAGCCGGCGGTCGGCCTCCGCGCGCCATCCGGCCGGCGGGATCGGGATCGGACTCACGCGAGCGCCCCGACGAGGCGCAGGATCGCGCCGAGGTCGTCGACGGCGGCGTCGGGCGACGAGGGCGAGAACTCGGTGAGGGATGCCCCGGCCAGAGGCATCCGCTCCCGCACGGCCCCGATCACGGCCACCACGTCGGCCACGCGCGCCCCGAACGGGACGGGGTAGGTCACGCCGTTCACCTCGCCCGGATCGAGCACGTCGAGGTCGACGTGGATGTGCACCCGGGTGGCGCCGGTGCCGACGACGGCCTCGGCGATCGAGGCGGGGTCGGCGAACGCCTCGATCGGGAGTACGGCGATGCCGGTCGCGGCGATGTACAGCTCCTCGCCGAGGTCGAGCTCCCGCGTGCCGCCCAGCACGACCCGGTCGGGCGTGATCGTGCCCGCCGGGATGGTCATTCCGTCGGGCCCGTCCCCGAGCACGGCGCGCAGCACCATGCCGTGGAAGGCCTTCGACGGTGAGGAGTCGGGGTCGTTGAGATCGGCGTGCGCGTCGAGCCACAGCACGGCGAGGTCGGGTCCGGCGACGCGGGCGATCGCGGCGAGGGCGACGCCGCAGTCGCCGCCGATCACCACCGTCGGCTCGGCCGTGTCGGGGTGGCTGCCGAACGCATCGTCGACGGCCGCACGCACGCGCAGCAGCGAGCTGAGCCGGTGCACGCCCGATCCGAGGCTCTCGCCCGCCCCGACGGGCACGTCCACCACGGTGGTAGCGGTGCGGGGGAGGTCGCCCGCGATCGCCAGTGCGCCGTCCACGAGCTGCATCGCCCGCGACGACGACGACCCCTGCCACTGCGGCACGACGAGGAATCGGGTCATGCGCTTCATCCTGCCGCACCCGTGCGGGCCGCGGCATCCGCTCCGCGCACGGCGAACAACGGCGACGGGCGCCGCCCCGGAGGAGCGGCGCCCGTCGTGGCGCGTACCGGCGGGATTACTGCCCGGCGTCGATCGCGGCCTGCGGCGTGGCCGATCCGCCCTTGATCGCGGCCAGACGCGCCTCCACCTCGGTGAGCTCGCCGATGTCCTCGAGCGAGTTGAACTGGGCGTCGAGGCTCGACGCGGCCAGCTCCTGCTTGCCGGCGGCCAGCGCCTCCTGGCGGCGGATCTTGTCCTCGAACCGGCCGAGCTCGCTCGTGGGGTCCATGACGTCGATCGACTTGACCGCGTCGACGACCTTGTTCTGCGCCTCGGCGGTCTTGGCACGGGCCAGCAGCTCGGCGCGCTTCGACTTCAGCTGCTCGAGCTTGGTCTTCATGCCGTTGAGGCCGTCCTTGAGCTGGTCGACGACCTGCGTCTGGGAGGCGATCTGCGGGGCGGTGGCCTTCGCCTGGTTCTCCTCGCTGATCTGGCGCTGGAGCGCCACCTTGGCCAGGTTGTCGAACTTGTCGGCGTCGGCGGCGCTGCCCGCCGTGCGCAGCTCGTCGGCCTTGCGACTGGCGGCGAGGGCCTTGTTGCCCCACTCGGCGGCGGCCTGCACGTCCTCGGCGTGGTCGCGCTCGAGCAGACGCAGGTTGCCGATCGTCTCGGCGATGGCCGACTCGGCGTCGGCGATGTTGTTGGAGAAGTCGCGCACGAGCTGGTCGAGCATCTTCTCCGGGTCCTCGGCGGAGTCGAGCATCGAGTTGATGTTCGCCTTCAGCAGGGTGGAGATGCGGCCGAAGATGGACTGCTTTGCCATCGGGATTCCTTCCTATCGGTGTGTGGGAGGTTCGTGGGTCAGAAGACGAGCGGATGCCGCGGCTCCGGCGGCGCGGAGGGTCGGGGTCAGAATCGACCACCCCCTCGACGGGCGCGCGTGCCGCCGCCGCCGAAGCTGCCGGGCGAGGGACGGCCCCCGGAGGGGCGGCTCGCGCCGCCGCCGCCGAGCATCCCGCCGAGGCCGCCGCCGGAACGGCCGCCGCCCCCGCCGCTCAGCAGCGAGTTGATGACGATGCCGCCGAGCACGGCACCCAGCATCCCGCCGCCTCCGCCGGAGCCGCCCGATCCGCCGCTGCCGCCGAGCATCCCGCCGAGACCGCCGCCCTGGAACGCGCCGACGTCGTTCTGCGCGTACTGGATCGCCTGCGCGGCCAGCTGTGCGGCGCGCTGGGCCTGCTGCAGAGCCTGCGCCGGGTCGACGCCCTGCAGCTGCTGCGCCTGCACGAGCGAGGCGCCCGCCTCGGCCAGGCGCGTGCGCGCCTCGGCGCCCACGGCGCCGCGGCGGGCGGTGATGTAGTCCTCGGCGGCGGAGACCTGGGCCTGCGCCTGCATGATCGTCTGTCCGACCTGCTGGCGGGCGCGCTCGGCCTGGGCCGCGGCATCCCGCACGCCCTGCACGACGCCGTCGATCTGGGTGTTGACCGCCTGCAGCGCTTCGAGCGCGGCGAGCGGCCGCTTGGCCGTACCGGCCTGCTCGGTGCGCACGGCGGTGGTGACCTGCCGGGTCGCGGCGACGGCGGCCGCGACCCGGCCGTCGGGGTCGGGGAGGGCGGAGGCGGTCGCCACGTCGGCGTCGAGCTCGGCCAGCAGCGCCGTGATGTTGCGCTCGCCCTCGCCGAGGTCGGCGCCGAGCTTGTCGACGGCCTGCTCGAGCAGCACCGCCTGCGCGACGGCCTCCTCGGCGGCGCGGATGCCGACGGCGGCCTCTCCGGACTTGCCGGCGGTGATCGCGGCATCCGCCTGCGTCAGCTGCGCGTCGGCGAACGCGATGCGCTCGCGGGCCTGGTCGGGGTTGTCGGAGATCGTGGCGAGCGCCTCGGCCGCGTACTGCCCCGTGAGCGCCGCGAGCCGTGCGACGGCCGTGTCGATCCCGGCGACGGCCTGCTCGCGCTGCGTGCGCACCTGCGCGAGCGCCTCGGGGGCGCGCTGCTCGAGCTGACGCAGCTCGTCGAACGCCGCGGCCTTCTCGTCGAGGCCGGCGTTCGCGTCGGCGCACAGCTGGATGATCTGCGCGTTCCAGGCGCGGGTCTGCTCCTCGGTGTCGGGCACCGAGTCGTCGAGCTGCTGCTTGAGCGTGAACGCCTGGTTGAGGTGCTGCGTCGCCTGCTGCAGGGCCTGCGCGAACTCGGCGGTCGCGGCATCACCGAACTGCGCGCGCGCGAAGCCGAGCTCCTGGTCGCTGGTCTTGATGGCGTCGTCGGTGGCGATGAGGGCCGAGGACGCCTGCCGGGCGAGTTCCTCGGTGGACAGCTGCTCGACGGGGGCCGCGCCCTCCCCGCCTGCGACCGGGGGGTGGTTCTTGCGGCGACGCCGCGCGATGAGCCAGATCACGAGACCGATCACGAGGGCGACCACGAGCACGACGAGGATGACGTTGAGGATGCTGCCGCCCGCGGTGCCGCTGCTGGACCCGCCCGATCCGCCGAGCAGCGACTCCATGGTCGCCGCGGCCGTGTCGGCGGCGCCGATCCAGTCGCTCGCGGCCAGCTGCGGTTTGATCGCCGCCTCGACCTGCGTCGCCTGCGCCGCGGTGAGCGGTCCGCTCTGATCGGCCGAGAGGTAGTACTGGCGGGTGTCGACGGCGATCGCGAGCAGGTACTGCTTCGGGCCGAGTCCGTTGTCCTGCGCGACCTGGTTGGCCCACGTCTCGCTGTTGCTCGGGTTGGTGAACGTGTCGACGAACATCACGTACAGGTCGGCGCCGGTCGCCTTGTACAGGTCGGTCATGCGCGAGCTCATGGCGATCTCCTGATCGGTGGTGAGCACGCCGGCCTGATCGAGGATGTACGAGTCTCCGAGCGGCTGCGGGGGAGTGGCGGATGCTGCGCCCGCCGCACCGGCGAAGACGATCACGAGCGCCGCCGTGAGCGACACCGCCCAACGAGCCCGCATCGCGTCCCCCTTCTGCGAGGCACGATCTCCCGCCCCGGACCCGAGTCTATTCGGGTGCTCGGCGGGGACGGTAGCCGCGGACGGCCGCGCGGAGCGGCTCTCGGCGAACGCTCGGCGGGCGGCGTGCACGGCGGGGCGTCCCGCGGTCGAAGGTGCCGTGGGCGGCGGGTCACACCGGGTGGCGGGCGTGTCGGCGGCTACGCTCACCCGGTCGGGAGGGACGCATGGACGATCGATACGGCACCGATGTGCTCGCTGCGGGCTGGCGCGACCGCGCCGCCAAGCCGGTCGCGCGCGTGGCGGCCGAGCGCGACCTCGTGGTCGAGGTCGCCGGCGACGGATTCTGCGGAGCGGTGATGGGCGTGCGGTCGGGGATCGTCGAGCTCGAAGACCGCCACGGCCGCCGCCGCCAGTTCCCGCTCGGCGGCGGGTTCCTCGTCGACGGAGCCGCGGTGGTGCTCACCCTGCCCGCCCCGAAGGCTCCGTCCGGGCGCGCGCGCACCGCATCGGGCTCGTTCGCCGCGCCCGACAGCCGCGCCCGCGTCGCGCGCGCCAGCCGCATCTGGGTCGAAGGGCGCCACGACGCCGAGCTCGTCGAGAAGGTGTGGGGCGCCGATCTCCGCGCCGAGGGCGTCGTCGTGGAGTACCTGCAGGGCGTCGACCTGCTCGATCAGGCCCTGGCCGACGACCCGCCATCGGCGGAGCGCCGCTACGGCGTGCTCGTGGACCACCTCGTTCCGGGGTCGAAGGAGTCCCGCCTCGCGGACGCCGTCGCCCGCGGACCGCACGGTGCGCACGTCCGCATCGTGGGCCATCCCTACATCGACGTGTGGCAGTGCGTCGTGCCGCGCGCCGTCGGCATCGCGGGCTGGCCCGAGGTGCCTCGGGGGATCGAGTTCAAGGTGGGCGTGTGCCGCGCCCTGGGCTGGCCCGCGGACGACCAGGCCGACCTGGCGCGCGCCTGGCAGCGGATCCTCGCCTCGGTGCACTCGTACCGCGATCTGCAGCCCACCCTCCTCGGCCGGGTCGAGGAGCTCATCGACTTCGTCACCGCCTGACCCTCGATACCCTGGGGGAGTGTCCGACAGCTCCACCGAATCGCCCCGCTACCGCGAGCGCCCCGTCTCGTTCGTCCGCCGCAGCGGGCGTATGACCGACGGTCAGGAGCGCGCCTGGGCCGACCTCGCCGGGCACTACCTGCTCGAGGCGCCGCGGGATGCCGCGGCCACCAGCATCCGCCCCGGGTCCACCATCGATCCGCACGGCGTCTACGGGCGCGAGGCCGCGCTGATCGCCGAGATCGGGTCGGGGCAGGGGCATGCGATCGTGCATGCCGCCTCCACGCGTCCGGACGACGACTTCCTCGCCATCGAGGTGTTCCGCGCGGGCCTGGCCCGCACGATGCTCGACGCCGATCGTGCGGGCGCGCGCAACCTGCGCCTCATCGAGGCGAACGCGCCCGAGGCGCTGCAGCACCTGTTGCCCGAGGCATCCCTCGACGAGCTGTGGGTCTTCTTCCCCGACCCGTGGCACAAGACCAAGCACTACAAGCGGCGGCTGGTCACGGCCGAGTTCGCGGCCCTGGCGGCGACGACGCTGAAGGACGGCGGGATGATGCGTCTCGCCACCGATTGGGAGGAGTACGCCCGGTGGATGCGCGAGGCCCTCGACGCGGCCCCCGACTTCGAGCGCGCGTTCGACGGTGACTGGGCCGACCGCTTCGACGGCCGGTTCGTGACCGCCTTCGAGCGCAAGGGCGCGCGGGTCGGACGCGAGATCCGCGATCTGACGTATCGACGCCGCAACCGGTCGTGATCGACCCGCCGGCGGGTGAGGGGACGGCGCCGGCGCGCGACCGCTGGCGCGTGGTGCGACCCCTCGCGGCCGCCGATTTCCGACTGCTGTTCACCGCCGTCGTGCTGTCGATCTTCGCCGCGGGCATGTGGGCGGTCGTCATGGTCTACGCCGTGATCCACGCCGGCGGCGGTCCGCTCGAGCTGTCGCTCGTGGCCGCGGCCAACGCGGCGGGACTGCTCCTGTGCGCGCTGCCCGGCGGCGTCGTCGCCGACCGGGTGTCGCGCCGGTTCATCGTGCGCGCGGTGGAGCTGATGAACTTCGTGGCGATCGCGTCCGTGGTGATCGTCGGCTGGGCGGGCGAGGTGACCATCCCGCACCTGAGCGTGGTGTCGTTCGTCCTCGGCGCCGGGGCGGGCTTCTTCTTCCCGGCCTACAGCGCGATCCTGCCGCGCATCCTCGCGCCGGGCGAACTGCTCGCCGCGAACGGACTCGAAGGGGCGATCCGCCCCGCGCTGCAGCAGGCCGCCGGACCCGCTGTCGCCGGCCTCCTGGTGGCCGCCCTGGTGCCCAGCCACGCGGCCCTGTTCATCGCGGTCGCCTACGGGGCCGCGTTCACCGTGCTGCTGTTCCTGCGCGCCGAACCGGCGGTGTCCGACGACGGTGAGCGGCCCGCGGCATCCGTCCTGTCGGACCTGCGGGAGGCGGTCGTGTTCACGGTGCGCACGCCGTGGCTGCTGTGGACGCTGCTGTACGCGACGATGTGGGTGCTCGTCGCAGTCGGCCCCGAGGAGGTGCTGCTGCCCTTCCTCACCCGGGAGCGCATCGGCGAGGATCCGCGCTGGTTCGCGTTCCTCCTCGCGATGTACGGCGCCGGCGGGGTGATCGGCTCGATCGTCGTGTCGTCTCGACGGCTGCCGAAGCGCTACCTCACCACGATGAACCTCGTGTGGGGCGTCAGCACGCTCCCGTTCGTCGTCATCGCCGTGACCGACCAGTACTGGCTGATGCTGCTGTCGGTGTTCGTCATCGGCTTCGGCTTCAGCTACGGCAACGTCATCTGGGGGACGCTCCTGCAGCGGCGCGTGCCGACCCACATGCTCGGACGCGTCTCGAGCCTCGACTTCTTCGTGTCGCTCGCGCTCATGCCGCTGTCGATGGCGCTCGCCGGACCCTTGTCGCGGGTGTTCTCGCTGCAGGCGATCTTCACCGTAGCCGGCGTGCTGCCGCTCGTGTTCGGGGTGATCGCGATCGTGGTGGCGCGTATGCCCCGCGACGAACTCGCCCACCCGCTGGACCGCTGATGCCTGCCTCGTCGCCGGTCGCCGCTCGCGCGTGGTCGTGGAGCCTCCTGCCCGCGCTGCTGGTCTGCCTCGCCGCCCCCGCGTTCTTCGTCGTGCGCGTTCCGTGGGCGGGATGGATGCTGCTGGCCGCCGCCCTCGCGGTCGCCTGGCTGCTCGCGCGGCGGGCTCCCACCGACGATCCCGGGCTGCTGCGCGACCTCTCCCTCATCGCCGCCGGCCTCCTCGTGGTCAGCACGATCGACCTCAAGGCCGAGCTCGACGACCTCTCGATGGTGCGGTTCACGCTCGCCCTCGGGGGAGCGGTGGCGGTGCCCTACCTGCTGTCGCGGTTCGTCTACCGCGATCGGGCGATCCGCTTCCCGTGGCGGGGGGGCGGCCGATGGACGCGATTCCAGTGGCTGTGGCTCGTCGCCGTGCTGGTGCTCGGGTGGCTCATCCTGCCGTTCTACTTCATCACCTCCGGGGTCTATCAGAACTGGCCGGTGGTGAACACGCCCGAGCTCATCGCGCGGCTGTTCGTGGGGGTGGGCGCGGTCGGCATCTGGGACGAGCTGTTCTTCATCTGCACGGTGCTGGCGGTGCTCCGCCGGCACTTCCCGTTCTGGCAGGCGAACCTGCTGCAGACCGTCGTGTTCGTGTCGTTCCTCTGGGAGCTCGGCTACCAGGCGTGGGGTCCGCTGCTCACGATCCCGTTCGCGCTCCTGCAGGGCTTCATCTTCCTGCGCACCCGCTCGCTCGCCTACGTCGTCACGGTGCACCTGCTCTTCGACGCGGTCGTCTTCCTCGTGCTCGTGCACGCCCACAACCCCGGGATGCTCGACCACCTCTTCCTCGTCTGAGCAGGACGTGCGGCGCAGCATCCGTGCCCTGCACAGTTGTTGATCAACCTCGGGCGCTATCGTGGAGAGCGGATCCCCACCCGGATCCCCGGACGACGGATCAGTACCCGGTGAGCGACAAGACTGGCCAAGGAGTCAGTCATGTCGTGGGTCATCCTCGTGCTGTCCGGAATCCTCGAGGCCGTCTGGGCCACCGCTCTCGGCAAGTCCGAGGGCTTCACCAAGCTGTGGCCGTCGGTCGTCTTCGGCGTCGCGCTGATCGCCAGCATGGGCGGTCTCGCATGGGCCATGCGCGACATCTCGACCGGCACCGCCTACGCCGTCTGGGTGGGCATCGGCGCGGCGCTGACCGTCGCGTACGCGATGATCACCGGCGCCGAGGCCTTCTCGGTCGTGCGGCTTCTTCTCATCCTCGGCCTCGTAGGATGTGTCATCGGGCTCAAGCTGGTCGGCCACGACTAGCGGCCCGCATGCTGTGACCGGGATGTCTGCCTCATGACGATCCCGTAAACGTTGCCGTCCGTGCGTCGGCCGCCTTCCGTCGATTCGGCCCGTATGGGAAAATCCCGGTGGTGCGGTCATACCGCGTCCGTGCGCGCGAGGAGGATGTGTGACCGCTCGAGAGCAGGAACGTTCCGCGGAGGCCGCGACCGAGGTCGCCCCCGCGCGCAAGCCCGCCCTCATCCGGCTGCGCGACGGCGCCGTCCGCGTGCTCGAGGCGATGCCCGTCACGAACGTGCGCACCGCGCCGATCGCCGCCGGCACGATCGGCCGCGTCCTGGTGCTGTGGGGGGCCGCCCGCGCGATCAACCTCATGATCATGTGGAGCTGGTACCAGATCTCCAAGGCGTACGGCTGGGGCTTCGGGCCCAACCGCGAGCACGTCACGACGTTCCTCAACTTCCTCTCCGACTGGGACGGCGCCCGCTACGGTCGCATCGCGCAGGTGGGCTATCCCACGTGGCTCCCGATGGACCCGAGCGGAGTCGTGCAGCCCAGCGACTGGGCGTTCATGCCGATCTACCCCGCTCTCGAGCGCGGGCTGTCGGAGGTCCTCGGCATCCCCTGGCAGGCGGCGGGGGTCGCGATCAGCATCCTCGCGAGCGCCGGCGCGACCGTGATGCTCTACCTGCTGCTGCGCAAGGTGACCAGCGCGCGCGCCTCCTGGTGGGGCACCGTGATGTTCTCGATCGGACCGCTCTCGTTCGTCTTCGTGCTGGCCTACGCCGAGTCGCTCGTGCTGTTCCTCACCTTCGCGTGCCTCTACCTCGCCGTGGTGCGCAAGTACTGGTGGATCGCACCGATCGGGGTCGTCGCCTCGTTCGTGCGCCCCGGTCTCCTCGCCGTGGCACTGGGCCTGGGCATCCTGTTCCTCGTGCGCTGGGTGCGCCGCGAACAGGACCCGTTCTCGATCCGCGAGCGGTGGGGCATCATCGTGTCGGGCGCGACGATCGGCATCGCCGGCCTCGCGTGGTCGCAGATCGCGACGATGGTCACGGGGACGAAGGATGCCTACGTCCGCACCGAGACTGCGTGGTGGATCCCGTTCATCGGAGAGGGCCACTTCGTTCCGCTGACCCCGTGGTTCCGCCTCGCCGGAACGTGGCTCGGCATCGGCGGCATCATCCTCGTGCTCACGATCGCCGGATTCTTCATCGCCTGGATGCGCTCGAAGCAGATCCGCGCGCTCGGCATCGAGGTGTGGGCCTACACCGCCAGCTACCTGCTGTACCTGTTCGCCGTCTTCCTGCCGCAGCAGAGCACGTTCCGCCTGCTCCTGCCGGTCGCCCCGCTCCTGGCCGACGACCGCCTGTCGTCGACACCACGCCGCCAGCGCTGGGTGGTCGTCGTATGCCTCGTGCTCCAGGTCGTCGCCGTGCTGCTGCTGTGGACCATCGGCTGGCCCTGATCGGCGCGGGGCTCAGCCCTGACCGGGAAGCCCCATCATCTCTCCGGGGGCGAGAGACGGGCACACCGCCGAGGCGGTGAGAGCGGCCACTTCGGCCCGGATCGCCACTCCGCCGGTCATCTTCGCGACCGTGAAGACGACTCCCTGCTGTGTCCGATCCGCGGGGGCATACCCCGCACCGGCCGCGTCGTAGTCCGTGTCGTCGGGGATCGGTGGCCTTCCCGAGGTGGTCCCGACGAGGCCGGGGATCGACTGCGCGTTGAGCCAGTTCGCCGTCGCGGCGACGGTCGAATCGGGGAGGGTCCAGTAGACGTCCTTCTGGAGGGCCGGCTGACACGGCCATCCGTAATAGGAGTGGAAAGCCGCCGGCGCATCCTCGGCCGGGACCGCCCCCGGCGGCAGCGCGGCGGTCGCGGCGTCGATCCACGCCTGGAGCTGCTGTGCGGCCGGGTCCGCCGGCGTCTGAGACGCCACGGGAGTCTCGCTGGGCGGGACGGGGACGCCGTCGCCTGCGGTGCGGACTCCCGTGGCGCAGCCGGCGAGGACGAGCATCGCCGCCGTCAGAGTCACGAGCTGCGTGGCGAATCGCACGCGAGTCGCGTGTGTCCATACGGTCATATCCCGGTTGCCTTCCGCGTGTCGTGGCGTCGACGTCGTCCGGTCGCCCACGGCGAGGCGGAAGCGACGGTCTCGACGCTATCGGCTCGGACGGAAGACCACGGTCAACGCCATGCGGCGGACCGTGGTCGGGAGCCGGGGTGTGCTCACCGAGCTCTGAAAACGAAAAATCCCAGGCGGACCTGGGATTCCTCTTCGTGCCCCCGATAGGATTCGAACCTACGGCCTTTGGTACCGGAAACCAACGCTCTATCCCCTGAGCTACGGAGGCGTACCGATCGAGGGTATCACCGCGCGGGCACCGGCTCCGACGGCAGGTGCGCCGTGAGTGGTCTAGCCTTCGAGGATGACGACTCCGACCCCGATCTCCGAGGTCTCGATCGGCGGCGACATGATCCGCCTCGGGCAGTTCCTGAAGTTCGCCGGCATGCTCGATTCGGGCGGAGACGGGAAAGAGGCCATCATCGACGGCTACGTCACCGTCAACGGCGAGGTCGATCGCCGTCGCGGACGGCAGCTGCATGACGGCGACGTCGTCGGCTACGAGGGTCGCAGCATCCGCGTCCGTCCGTGAGAGGTCACCGGGACCGGCCGGCGATCAGGGCCTCGAGGGCCGCCAGGCGGCGGTCCCTGTCGCCGGTGATCTCGACGATCTCGAGGTCCTCGCCGACGATGTCCGGGTCGCCGAGGAGGTCGAGCAGCGCATCGTTCATCGCGTCGCGGAGCGCGGGGTGCTCGTCGGTTCCGACCACGATCGGGTCCGTGGGGGTCAGGGGCAGAACGACGAGAAGGTCGACCTGCTGCATCGCTTCCCGGGTCAGCGCGACCGCGCGCTCCCATGCGACGCGCGGGAGGGTCGCGCTCGTCAGATCCTCCAGCGCAGACAGGTAGGCGAGGAAGTCGATCGGACCCCGCTCCGCGATGGCGTTCTCGGGCGCCACGGCCAGTTCGAGCCGGTCCGCGGACATGCGCAGCTGCGCGGCGAATGAGGCGGCGCTCGCGGCATCCTGCGCCTCGTCCAGCAGTTCGAACGGATCGGGGAACACGACGAACTCCGGATGCCGGAGGGCGAAGTCGGAGATCAGCGTGCTCTTGCCGCTCGCGTGGGTGCCCGACACCACGATGCGCATGCCGCGACCTTACAAGTCGGAGATCGAGGACCTCGCCCAGCCACTGTCGTCTCTCGGTCGAGGGCTACCGGCGACGTGGCGCAGCATCCGTCGCCTCGGTGCCGGAGCGCCCGCGCACCCGTGCGTTTCCGATCGCCCGGATGACGAGGCTGAGAACCAGGAAGCCGACGATCATCAGCGCGCACAGCAGCGCGACGCCGCCGTACCCGCCTGAGGCGGCCGGGTTGAAGAACGGATACGGGTAGAAGCCGTCGAGCGCACCGCGCACGATCGCGGCGATCGCGTAGACGGCGGGATAGATCATCCACCAGCCGATGGCGGACCACGGCAGACGGTTGCGCGGCGGCCAGAGGATCCAGTCGACGACGCCCACGACCGGCAGCACGTAGTGCAGCACGATGTTGACCCAGGGGCTGATGGCCGAGAGGTCCACGTCGCGCAGGAGGGTGTTGAACACCAGTCCGACGAACGCGATGTAGACGACGGATGCTCCGCGCACGGCGCTCTCGACGGGCGTCGCGGTGGTTCGCCCCCGCAGGATCCGCACGGCCGACACGATGAAGACGGCGCTGATCAGAAGGTTCGACTGGTTGGTGAAGTAGGCGAAGAAGCTGCCGACGTCGTAGCCCCGCGGAATGTGGATGGCGAACAGCTGGTACGCGACGGCGACGAGCGCGGCGGCGGCGAACACCAGCCTGACGACGGCGGCGATGATCAGCGGCATGGCGCGAGCCTAGCGACCCTCGGCGCGGTTCTCAGCGATCGGATCCCGCCCGCTCAGTCGGGCAGCACGATCTCCACGCGGTCGCCGACGGCGCGCACCGTCACTCCGCGCAGGTCGGCCACGACCCAGTCGGCGCCCGACGCGCGCGCGCCGACGGCGACCACCGGCATCCCGGCCCGCCTCGCCGCCTCGATCCCGGCGTGCGAGTCCTCGAACACCACGCAGTCGGCGGGGTCGACCTCCAGCAGTCGGGCGCCGCGCACGAATCCCTCCGGGTCGGGCTTGCCGGCGCTCACATCCTCCGCGGTCACGGCGACCTCGGGCATCCCGACCCCTGCCGCTCCCATCCGGGTCGTCGCGAGCGCGAGGCTCGCCGAGGTCACGAGCGCGTGACGGATGCCGCGGAGCCCGGCGACGAACGCGGCGGCGCCGGGGATCTCGACGATGCCCTCGGTGACCGCCGTCTCGCGTACGAGCATGTCGCGATTCTCGGCCAGGTTCTCCGCCATCGGCCGGTGGGGGAGCAGGATCGCCATCGACTCGTGTCCCTGCCGGCCGTGGATCACAGCCAGCACGTCGCTGGGGTCGAGGTCGTGGGCGGCGGCCCACTCCCGCCACACGCGCTCCACCACCGCGGTCGAGTCGACCAGCGTGCCGTCCATGTCGAGCAGCACCGCGGCCGCCGTGATCGTCGCCATTTCTCGACTGTAGGCGATCCGGTATTCAGTATTGCTATCTACCGATACTCGGCGTTACTATCTACTGGTAGTCAACGTCACTGAGTAGAAGGAGGCGAGATGGGCAAGCAGGAGACCGAGATGCTCAAGGGCGTTCTCGAGGGCATCGTGCTGGCGATCCTCGCCGGCCGCGCGGCCTACGGGTACGAGATCACGGCATGGCTCCGCGAGCAGGGCTTCAGCGACATCGCCGAGGGCACGATCTACGCACTCCTCGTGCGCATCGAGCAGCGCGGCCTCGTCGACATCGAGAAGGTGCCCTCGGAGAAGGGCCCGCCGCGCAAGGTGTACTCGCTCAACGCCCAGGGGCACGCGTCCCTCGACGAGTTCTGGAGGACCTGGAGCTTCCTCACCGAACGACTGCAGCAGCTCCGCAACCGAGAAGGGAACTGACATGGCCTGGTACGAGAAGATCACCGGCGACCTCGCCGACAAGAAGCACTACCGCGAGTACAAGGCGCGCGTCGCGGCGCTGCCCGACGGTTACCGCCAGGCGGCGAAGGGGCTCGAGCGGTACCTGATGTACCTCGGACCGAGCGACGACGGCAAGAGCCTCATCGCGATGCTGAACGACCTCGCCGACCTGCTCGAGCAGAGCGTCGCGGCCGGCTCCCGCGTGCGCGACATCGTCGGCGCCGACCCGGTCGCGTTCGCCGAGGAGTTCATGGCCAACTACGGCGGCGGCAGCTGGATCCGCAAGGAGCAGCGGCGGCTGGCCGCGACGATCGACGACGCCGAGAAGGAGGAGCGATGAGTACCCTCACCCTCGAGCCCGCCATCCGGGTGCGGGACCTCGAGAAGTCCTACAAGGACCTCGCCGTGCTGCGCGGCGTCGATCTCGACGTCGCGCCGGGCAGCATCTTCGCGCTGCTCGGCTCGAACGGCGCGGGCAAGACCACGCTGGTGCGCATCCTCGCGACGCTGCTGCGAGCGGATGCCGGAACCGCCGTCGTGCGCGGGTTCGACGTGTCGCGCGCCGCGGCCGACGTGCGGGCGTCGATCAGCCTGACCGGGCAGTTCGCCGCGGTCGACGAGATCCTCACCGGCCGCGAGAACCTCGTGCTCATCGCCAAGCTGCGGCACGTGCCCGACCCGCGCGGCGTCGCGGACGAGCTGCTCGCGCGCTTCTCCCTCACCGAGGCCGGCGGGCGTGCGGCATCCACCTACTCCGGCGGCATGCGCCGGCGACTCGACATCGCGATGAGCCTCATCGGCGAGCCCCCGGTGATCTTCCTCGACGAGCCGACCACCGGGCTCGATCCGGCCGCGCGCCTCGAGGTATGGGATGCCGTGCGCGAGCTCGCCCGCGGCGGCACCACGGTGCTGCTGACCACGCAGTACCTCGAGGAGGCCGAGCAGCTGGCCGATCGCATCGCGATCCTGCATGAGGGGCGCATCCTCGTGGACGGCACCCTCGACGAGCTGAAGCGGATGCTGCCGCCCGCCGAGGTGGAGTACGTCGAGAAGCAGCCCTCATTGGAAGACGTGTTCTTCGCGCTCACCGGCGAGAGGAACGACACCGGAAAGGAATCCTCATGAGCACTCTGGCCCTCGCCGACACCGGCGTCCTCCTCGGCCGCTCGCTCAAGCACGTCACGCGCAGTCTCGACACGATCATCACGACCGCGGTCACGCCGATCGCGCTCATGCTGCTGTTCGTGTTCGTTCTCGGTGGCGCGATCGACACGGGCACCGCCTCGTACATCGACTACCTGCTGCCCGGCATCCTGCTCATCACGATCGCCTCGGGGGTCGCCTACACGGCCTACCGCCTGTTCATGGACCTCAAGAGCGGCGTCTTCGAGCGCTTCCAGTCGCTGCCGATCGCGCGGTCGGGCGTGCTGTGGGCGCACGTGCTCACCTCGATGCTCGCCAACCTCGTCTCCGTCGTGATCGTGGTGGCGGTGGCGTTCCTCCTGGGCTTCCGCACCGGCGCCGGCGTCGGCGCGTGGCTCGGCGTGCTCGGGATGATCGTCCTGTTCACCTTCGCGCTGACGTGGCTCGCGGTGATCCCGGGGCTCACGGCCAAGACGGTCGACGGCGCGAGCGCGTTCTCGTACCCGCTGATCTTCCTGCCGTTCATCAGCTCGGCGTTCGTGCCGACCGCCACGATGCCGGGTCCGGTGCGCTGGTTCGCGGAGAACCAGCCGGTCACCTCGATCGTGAACTCGATCCGTGCATTGTTCGCCGGCCAGCCGGTGGGCGCCGACCTGTGGGTCGCGCTGGCGTGGATCTGCGGCATCCTCGTCGTCGCCTACCTCGCCTCGATGCTGATCTACCGGCGCAAGATCAGCTGAGTCGCAACGGCGGAGGGCCCGAACCGGAGCGGTTCGGGCCCTCCGTGTCGGGCGTCAGCGGGAGAGCAGTCCGTCCATGACGACGGCGAGGATGTCGGCGGCCAGTTCCGTGCGGTCGAGCTGGCCGTCCGGGCGGTACCACTCGACGACGGAGTTGATCATCCCGAAGATGAGTCGCGTCGCGACCGCCGCGTCGACGTCGGTGCGCACCCATCCCTCCGCCTGCGCCGCGGCGACGAGCCCGGCCACGCGCGCGTCGAAGACGCGACGACGATCGAGCGCCGCCTGCTCGGTGGCGCTGTTGCCGCGCACTCGCAGCAGCAGCGTGACCTCCGGCAGGTGGTCGGCGAGGACGTCCACGGCGCCGTGGATGACCGCCCGCAGGCGATCGGCCGCCGAGGAGTGCGCCGCCTCAGCGGTGTCGAGAGCGCCCTCGAGCCCGGTCAGAGCCTCGTCGAGCGCGAGCGCGAGCAGCTCGTCCTTCGACGTGAAGTGGTGGTACAGGGCGGACTTGGTGAGGCCCAGCGCCTGGGCGAGATCCGCCACCGACGTGGCGTCGTAGCCCTGGTCGTTGAACAGGCGCACGGCGATCGTCAGCACCTGGCCGCGGTCGTAGCCGGGGCGGCCGCGGCGCGGTGTCGCCGTCTCGCTCGTCACATCGACAGTCTGTCATCCGCGCCGACCCGATCTGCGGTCTTGATCGGGTGGCGCGCGTCTGCGATGATTACTGAACGATCGGTCTGGAATGACTCGATCCGCCCGCGACGCCGCGCGGCGACGAAAGGATGACGATGTCCGAGGCCTATCTCGTCGGAGGCGCGCGCACGCCCGTCGGTCGCTACGGCGGCGCGCTGTCCGGGGTGCGACCCGATGACCTGGCCGCGCTGGTGGTGGCCGAGGCGGTGCGCCGCAGCGGTGTCGGCCCGGACGCGATCGACGAGGTGATCCTCGGTGCGGCGAACCAGGCGGGGGAGGACAACCGCAACGTCGCTCGCATGGCCGCTCTGCTGGCCGGACTCCCCGACAGCGTGCCGGGTCTGACGGTCAACCGTCTGTGCGCGTCGGGCATGTCCGCCGTGGCGCTCGCCGCGCAGGCGGTCCGCGCCGGCGACGCCGAGGTGCTGATCGCCGGTGGTGTGGAGTCGATGACCCGCGCGCCGTGGGTGCAGTCCAAGCCCGAGCGCCCGTGGGGGAAGCCGGGCGCCGCGTTCGACACCTCGATCGGCTGGCGCTTCACCAACCCGCTGCTCGCCGCGCGGGAGAAGGCCACCTTCGCGATGCCCGAGACGGCCGAGGAGGTGGCCCGCGTCGACCGCATCACGCGCGACGACGCCGACGAGTTCGCGCTCCGCAGTCACGAGCGGGCGATCGCCGCCATCGATGCCGGTCGGCTCGCGCCCGAGATCGTCGCCGTCGCGACGGCGCGCGGTGACGTGACGGAGGACGAGGGACCCCGTCGCGACACCACGCGCGAGGCGCTCGCCGCCCTCCGCCCGGTCGTCGCCGGCGGGTCCGTGGTCACCGCGGGCAACTCCAGCTCGCTCAACGACGGTGCCTCCGCGGTGGTCGTCGCGAGCGAAGCGGCGATCCTCACCCATGGGCTGGCGCCGCGAGCGCGGGTCGTGGCGTCGGCGACCGCCGCCCTCGCCCCGGAGATCATGGGTCTGGGCCCCGTCCCCGCGACCGAGAAGGCCCTCGTCAAGGCGGGTCTGACGGTGGCCGACCTCGGCGCGGTCGAGCTGAACGAGGCGTTCGCCACCCAATCGCTCGCCTCGATCCGTCGGCTGGGGCTCGACCCGGCGATCGTGAACGCCGACGGCGGCGCGATCGCACTCGGCCACCCGCTCGGATCGAGCGGCTGCCGGCTGCTCGTGACCCTGCTCGGGCGGATGGAGCGCGAGGGCGTCCGCTACGGACTCGCCACCATGTGCGTCGGCGTGGGTCAGGGCACCGCCATGATCCTGGAGCGGGTCGATGGCTGAGGCCCTCCGCATCGAACGGCACGCCGATCGCGTCGTCGCGACCCTCGACCGGCCCGAGTCGCGCAACGCGATCGACCAGTCCACGATCGACCTGCTCCATGCGCTGTGCGCCGAGCTCGAGTCCGAGCCGAAGACGCTGATCCTGACAGGCGCAGGCGGCGTCTTCGCCTCGGGCGCCGACATCGCCCAGCTGCGCGACCGCACTGCCGCGGATGCCCGCGCGGGCATCAACACGAACGCGTTCGTCCGCGTCCGCGCCCTCCCGATGCCGGTCATCGCCGCGATCGACGGCTACGCGCTCGGCGGGGGAGCCGAGCTCGCCTACGCCGCCGACCTGCGGATCGGGACGCCCACCGTGAAGATCGGCAATCCCGAGACGGGCCTGGGCATCATCGCCGCCGCGGGTGCGACCTGGCGGCTGCCGCAGCTGGTCGGCGAGGCCCGGGCGTCGGAGATGCTCCTCACGGGCCGTATCCTCGACGCGGACACCGCTCTGGCGTGGGGGCTCGTCTCGGCGATCCATCCCTCCGATGACCTCCTCCCGGCCGCGCACGCGCTCGCCGATCGCATCGCCGCGAACGATCCCCTCGCCATCCGACACACCAAGACCGCCCTCCTGGCCCCGGCGGCCGATCATCCGGTCATCGAGCTGGAGCTGCAGGCCGAGCTGTTCGAGAGTCCCGAGAAGCACCGCCGGATGACGGCATTCCTCGATCGGAGGAAGGCACGATGAGCGGCGTGCCCGACGGCGTCGGGGTGCTCGGCGGCGGGCGCATGGGCGCCGGCATCGCTCACGCGTTCCTCCTCGCCGGAGCGCGCGTCACCGTCGTCGAGCGCGACGACGAGCAGGCGGATGCCGCGGCTGCACGCATCCGCGAGAGCATCCGTCGCTCGGTCGACCGGGGCGCGACCCAGCGCTCCTTCGCGACGCTCGATGAGGCGCTGAGCCTCGCGACGGACCCGGCGGCGTTCGCGGAGTGCGCACTGGTCGTGGAGGCGGTGCCCGAGGACCGCGGCCTGAAGATCGACGCGCTGCGGCGGGTCGCCGCATCCGTCGGCCCCGAGACCGTGCTGGCGAGCAACACGTCGTCGATCTCCATCGACGATCTCGCCGGGGGACTGCCGGCGCCCGAGCGATTCCTCGGGCTGCACTTCTTCAACCCCGTGCCCGCCTCGCTCCTGGTCGAGGTCGTGATGGGCGCAGAGACCGCGCCTTCGCTGGAGGGCGTGGCGCGCGGCTGGGTCGACGCGATCGGCAAGACCGCGGTCGTCGTGCGCGATGCTCCCGGGTTCGCCTCCAGCAGACTCGGCGTCGCGCTCGGACTCGAGGCGATCCGGATGCTCGAGGAGGGCGTGGCGAGCGCCGCCGACATCGACGCGGCGCTCGAGCTCGGCTACCGGCATCCGGTCGGCCCCCTCCGGACCACCGACATCGTCGGCCTCGACGTGCGGCTCGGCATCGCCGAAGAGCTGCACGCGAAGCTCGGCGACCGGTTCGAACCCCCCGCGCTGCTGCGCCGGATGGTGGCCGAGGGCCGCCTCGGACGCAAGAGCGGACGCGGCTTCTACGAATGGAGCGACCAGTGACCGACATCCTCCCCAGCTATCTGCAGGGCTCGTGGTGGACCCCCGCCGGCGATCCCGCCACCGCCCTCGTGCGCGACGCGTCGACGGGCGATACGGTCGCGCACGTCAGCACCCAGGGCATCGATCTCGTGGGCGCGCTCGACTTCGCCCGCACGGTCGGACAGCGCTCCCTCGGCGCACTCACCTTCCACCAGCGCGCCGTGCTGCTCAAGCGGTTCGCCCTCGTGCTGTCGGAGCACAAGCAGGAGCTGTACGACCTGTCGATGCGCGCGGGGTCCACCCCGCGCGACTCCCTGAGCGATGTCGACGGCGGCATCGGCGTGCTGTTCACGTACTCCTCGAAGGGACGCCGAGAACTCCCCAACGCGCAGGTCTACGTCGACGGCGATCCCGAACCCCTGTCGAAGGACGGTTCATTCCTCGGGCGGCATGTCTATACGCGCCTGCCCGGTGCGGCGGTGCAGATCAACGCGTTCAACTTCCCGATGTGGGGCTCTCTGGAGAAGTTCGCTCCGGCCTTCCTCGCCGGTGTTCCCTCGGTGGTGAAGCCCGCCACACCGACCGGGTACATCGCGGAGGCGTGGGTGCGGATCCTCGTGGACTCCGGCCTGCTCCCCGACGGCGCGCTGCAGCTCGTGAGCGGCAGCATCCCCGGCCTGTTCGACCACCTCCGGCTGGGCGATCTGGTCGCCTTCACCGGCAGCGCCTCGACTGCGGCAGGGCTGCGCGCGCAGACGCCCGACGGCGTGCGGTTCACGAGCGAGACCGACTCGATCAACGCCTCGGTGCTCGGCGCCGACGCGGTTCCCGGCACACCGGAGTTCGACGGCTACGTGAAGCAGCTCCTCGTCGAGCTCACCACCAAGGCCGGTCAGAAGTGCACGGCGATCCGGCGGGCGATCGTCCCCGCCGGGCTGCGCGGCGCCCTCGTCGATGCGTTGCGCGACAAGATCGCCGAGCGGGTCGTGATCGGCGACCCGCACGCCGACGGCGTCACGATGGGGCCGCTCGTGTCGACCGAGCAGCGCGACGAGGTGCTCGCACAGGTGCGGCGGCTGACGGATGCCGGTGGCGAGATCCTCCTCGGATCGACCGACGCGCCCGAGGTCGTCCGGGCCGACGGCTCCCGCGGCCGCGCCCCCGACGGCGCGTTCGTCGCGCCGATCCTGATCGGCTTCTCCGACAACACGACGGCGGCCGTCCACGAGGTGGAGGCCTTCGGTCCCGTCGCCAGCGTGCTGACCTACGACACGCTCGCGGAGGCCGCCGACCTCGTCGACCTCGGGGGCGGATCGCTCGTCACGAGCGTCGCGACGAACGACCCGGAGGTCGCTGTCGAACTGCTCTCGCGCATCGGCGCCTACAACGGCCGAGTCCTGTTCCTCAGCCGCGACAACGTGCGCACCTCGACGGGCCACGGTTCCCCGGTGCCGCACCTCGTCCACGGCGGACCCGGTCGCGCCGGCGGGGGCGAGGAGCTCGGCGGCATCCGCGCGGTGCTCCACCACATGCAGCGCACGGCCGTGCAGGGCTCGCCGGAGATGCTGACGGCGCTCACCGGAGTGTGGCACGAAGGCGCCCCGGCGACCGCGACGGGGAGGCATCCGTTCCGCAAGTCCCTCGCGGAGCTGCGCCTCGGCGACCAGGTGGTCTCCGCGTCGCGCGAGGTCACCCTCGACGACATCGAGACGTTCGCGCACTTCACCGGCGACACGTTCTACGCCCACATGGACGAGGCGTCGGCCGCTGCGAACCCCTTCTTCCCGGGTCGGGTGGCCCACGGCTACCTTCTGGTGTCGTGGGCGGCGGGCCTGTTCGTCGACCCGGAACCCGGGCCGGTGCTGGCGAACTACGGGCTGGAGAACCTGCGGTTCGTCACCCCCGTCTCGCCCGCCGACGAGATCCGCGTGGTGCTCACCGCGAAGCAGATCACCCGGCGCGAGACCGACGAGTACGGCGAGGTGCGCTGGGACGCGATCATCCGCAACCAGAAGGACGAGCTCGTCGCCTCGTACGACGTGCTGACGCTGGTGGCGAAGGAACCGGCGGGAGCCGCATCATGACGGAGCTGCGACGGATGCTGCGCGACGACCGTACCTTCGCGGCCCTGGGCATGCGGCTCGAAGTCGACGAGCCCGGCCGCGCCGTGCTGTCGATGCGCGTGCGCGAGGACATGACCAACGGGTTCGCGATCACCCACGGCGGAATGGTGTTCGCGCTCGCCGACACCGCCTTCGCCGTCGCGTGCAACGAGGACGACCGGGTCACGGTCGCCGGCGGCGCCGACATCACCTTCCTCAGATCCACCGTCGTCGGGGACACCCTCACGGCGACCGCCGTCCGCCGGGTCCTGAGCGGACGCACCGGCATCTACGACGTGACGGTGACGGATGCCGCGGGGGAGCCCGTGGCCGAGTTCCGCGGTCGGTCGATCACGACGAACCGCAGCCCGATCTGATACCCCCGAACGAAAGAGCCGAGATGTCGACGAAGACGATCGCCCCCGTGTC
Organism: Microbacterium fluminis; assembly: GCF_051549805.1. Taxonomy (GTDB): domain Bacteria; phylum Actinomycetota; class Actinomycetes; order Actinomycetales; family Microbacteriaceae; genus Microbacterium. The sequence continues at coordinate 3,085,768 of NZ_CP196042.1, read as the reverse complement.
CGACGCACTGCTGCTTCCCCGGGAGGAGCTCGAGTCCCTCCAGCTGGAGCGCCTGCAGTGGACCGTGCGGCACGCGTTCCAGAACGTGCCGCTGTATCGTGCGAAGTTCGACGCCGCCGGGGTCGCTCCGACCGACATCCGCTCGCTCGCCGACATCACGAAGCTTCCCTTCACGACGAAGGAGGATCTGCGCGGCACCTACCCCTTCGGCATGTTCGCCGTGCCGATGGCCGACGTGCGCCGCATCCACGCCTCCTCCGGAACGACCGGCCGCCCCACGGTCGTCGGCTACACCGCGGGCGACCTCGATCGCTGGGCGGATCTGATCGCCCGCTCGCTGCGCGCCGCAGGGGTGCGGCCCGGCTGGCGCGTGCACAACGCGTACGGATACGGGCTGTTCACCGGCGGATTGGGCGCGCACGCGGGCATCGAGCGCGTCGGCGCGACCGTCATCCCGATGTCGGGGGGTCAGACCGCCCGGCAGGTGCAGCTCATCGTCGACTTCGAGCCCGATGCCATCATGTGCACCCCCAGCTACCTCCTCATGATCGCGGATGGGATGGTCTCGGCGGGAGTCGATCCCCGATCGACGTCGCTCAAGGTGGCGATCCTCGGCGCGGAGCCGTGGACCAACGAGATGCGGGCCGAGATCGAGCGCCGCCTGGGCCTGGACGCCGTCGACATCTACGGCCTCAGCGAGGTGATGGGCCCCGGCGTCGCCAGCGAGAGCGTGCTCACGAAGGACGGCCCGCACGTGTGGGAGGACCACTTCCTGCCCGAGACGATCGACGGCGCCACCGGCGACCCGATGCCGGACGGTGGGCTCGGGGAGCTCGTCTTCACGTCGCTGACCAAGGAGGCCTCCCCCGTCATCCGCTACCGCACACGGGATCTCACCCGGCTGCTGCCGGGGTCGGCGTACCCCACGATGCGGCGCATCGAGAAGATCACCGGCCGCAACGACGACATGATCATCCTGCGCGGCGTCAACCTCTTCCCGACGCAGATCGAGGAGCTCGTGCTGGGCATCGAGACGCTGACGCCGCACTTCATCCTCGAGCTCACGAAGCAGGGGCGCATGGACGCGCTCACCGTGCGGATCGAACGGCATCCCGATCTCGAGCTCTCGGTCTGCGAGGCGGCGGCCGTCGTGCTGCAGCAGCGGATCAAGGTGCACATCGGCACGTCGGTGGAGGTGCGACTCGAGGAGCCGGGCGTGCTCCCGCGCAGCGAGGGCAAGTACAAGCGCGTCTATGACCTGCGCTGAACGGTTGCCCCGGGGGTGACCGTCGGCGTACAATACTGACCGAACGTTCTGTAAATAGGGAGTCGACGATGACCGCAGCACCGGATCTCACCGCGCTCGACCCGGCCGAGGCCGAGCGGCAGGCCGAGTTCGACGCGCTGATCGACGCCGAGCAGCGCATCGAGCCGCGCGACTGGATGCCCGACGCCTATCGGCGCACGCTCATCCGCCAGATCTCGCAGCACGCGCACTCCGAGATCATCGGGATGCAGCCGGAGGGCAACTGGATCAGCCGCGCTCCGAGCCTCAAGCGCAAGGCCATCCTGATGGCCAAGGTGCAGGACGAGGCGGGGCACGGTCTCTACCTCTACTCTGCGGCGCAGACCCTCGGCATCACCCGCGACGAGATGACGCAGCAGCTCATCGACGGCAAGGCGCGGTACTCCTCGATCTTCAACTACCCGACCCCCACCTGGGCGGACATGGGCGCCATCGGGTGGCTGGTGGACGGCGCGGCGATCTGCAACCAGGTGCCGCTGTGCCGCGCGTCCTACGGTCCCTATGGTCGGGCGATGGTGCGCATCTGCAAGGAGGAGTCGTTCCACCAGCGGCAGGGCTTCGAGATCCTGCTCACCCTCATGCAGGGCACGCCCGCGCAGCGCGCGATGGCGCAGGACGCGGTCGACCGCTGGTACTGGCCGTCGCTCATGATGTTCGGCCCGCCCGACGACCAGTCGCCCAACTCCGCGCAGTCGACCGCATGGAAGATCAAACGGTTCTCCAACGACGAGCTGCGCCAGCGATTCGTCGGGATGCTGGTGCCCCAGGCGGAGGCGCTCGGAGTGACGCTCCCCGATCCCGAGCTGCGCTGGAACGACGTGGCCGGTCGCTACGACATGAGCGAGATCGACTGGACCGAGTTCTTCGAGGTTCTCGCCGGGAGGGGTCCGCTCAACGCCGAGCGCATCCGCCACCGCCGCGACGCCCACGAGGAGGGCGCGTGGGTGCGCGAGGCCGCCGCCGCCTACGCGGCGAAGCAGACTGCGAAGGCTGAGGCGGCGGCATGAGCGCACCGGGCTCCTCCGACCGCGAGACCTGGCCGCTCTACGAGGTGTTCGTACGTGCCAGCCGGGGCCTCTCGCACGTGCATGCCGGATCGCTGCACGCCCCCGACGCCGAGCTCGCGCTGCGCAACGCCCGCGACCTCTACACGCGTCGCGGCGAGGGCACATCGGTGTGGGTCGTCCCGGCGGATGCCATCACCACCAGCGACCCCGACGCGAAGGGCGCCTTCTTCGAGTCGCCGGCGGGGAAGAACTACCGGCACGCGTCGTACTACACCGCGTCCGAGGGGGTGCCGCACCTGTGATCCTTCGACACGTTCAGGGACCGGGAGCGGCTCACGGGCCCGTGGACCCCCACGGCGACGTCACCGTCGACGAGGTCGAGCTCGCGGCCGAGCTCGCCGGCGCCGAGGGACGTGCGCCGAGCGCGGACATCGCGGAGTACGCCCTGCGCCTCGGCGACGACGCCCTCATCCTCGCGCAGCAGCTGTCGGGGTGGATCGCCCGCGGGCCGGAGCTCGAGGAGGACCTCGCCCTCGCCAACATCGCCCTCGACACCCTCGGCCACGCGCGGTCGCTGCTGCGCTACGCCGGCACCTGGGATGGGCGCAGTGAGGACGACCTCGCCTACTTCCGCGACGAGCACGAGTTCCGCAGCGCCTGGCTGTTCGAACAGCCCAACGGCGACTTCGCCCAGACGATCGCGCGCCAGCTCGCGGCATCCGTCTCCCTGTTCGAGCTCTACACCGTGCTCCAGGGGTCGACGGATGCCTCGCTCGCTGCGATCGCGGCGAAAGCCGTGAAGGAGGTCGAGTACCACCGCGACCACGCCGTGCAGTGGACGCTGCGGCTGGCCGGCGGCACCGACGAGTCGCGCGCGCGGATGATCCGCTCCGTGGGAGACGTCTGGCCCTATGTCGACGAGCTGTTCCGCGACGACGACCTCATCGACCGCCTCGAGGGAGTGGTCCCGCGGCCGTCGTCGCTGCGCCCGGCGTTCGATGCGGTGATCGCGGCGGTCTTCGCCGAGGCCGAGCTCGTCGTCCCCGATGTGCCGGCCTCCTCGGGCGGAGGGCGCCGTGGGGCGCACTTCCCGACGCTCGGCTACATCCTGGCCGAGATGCAGTCGCTCGCGCGCCGACACCCGGGGGCGACGTGGTGACCCGGGCGGGTGCTGCGCGGCGCGCGTGGGAGATCGCCGCCACCGTGTGCGATCCGGAGGTGCCGGTGCTGACCATCGAGGACCTCGGGATCCTGCGCGACGTCACCGTGGAGCGCGGCCGGGTGGCCGTCACCATCACGCCGACCTACTCCGGATGCCCCGCGATGGCGACCATCCGCGACGACCTCACCCTCGCCCTCACCGCTGCGGGATTCGACGAGGTCGACGTCCGCACGACCCTCGTGCCCGCGTGGACGACCGACTGGATGAGCGAGGACGGCAGGCGCAAGCTCACCGCCTACGGCATCGCTCCGCCGACGGGCGTCCGTCCTGCAGGTCCCCTCCGCATCGCGCTCGCGGTGCGCTGCCCGCGGTGCGGCTCGCTCGACACCCGAGAGGTCTCGCGGTTCGGCTCCACCTCGTGCAAGGCGCTCTACGAGTGCCGCGCGTGCCTCGAGCCCTTCGACTCCTTCAAGGTGCACTGATGGCCGCGACGAACATCGGCCGCCCCCCGGCATCCGAGGCCGTGGCCGACGCGCTTCTGCACAGTGTCGTCGGCGGAACATCGGCCGTCGGCGGGCGTCCGGCGCCCGGACGCGCCCGCTTCCACGCGCTCACCGTCGCGGAGGTGCGCCCGCTCACCGCGGACTCGGTCGAGGTGACCTTCGCGGTGCCGGAGGAGCTCCGCGACGACTACCACTACCTGCCCGGCCAGTACGTCGCGCTGCGCACACGACTCGACGGCTCCGACATCCGTCGCTCGTACTCGCTGTGCCGCCCGCCGGCCGGCGACTCGATCAGCGTCGCGATCAAGCGCGACGCCGGCGGGCAGTTCTCCACCTGGGCGCACACCGAGCTCCACCCCGGGACGGCGCTGGAGGTGATGAGCCCGCAGGGCACGTTCACCTCGAGCCTGGCCGCCCTCGACGGCGCGCACGTCGCGGCGGTCGCGGCGGGCTCCGGCATCACGCCCGTCATGGCCCTCGCCGCCACGGTGCTGGCCCGCTCGGCCGACGCGCGCTTCACCCTCGTGTACACGAACCGCTCGACGCTCGACGTGATGTTCCTCGACGAGCTCTCCGACCTGAAGGACCGCTACCCGACCCGCTTCGCGGTGCACCACGTGCTCTCCCGCGAGCAGCGTTCCGCCCCGGTGCTGTCCGGCCGTATCGACGCGGAGAAGCTGCGCACCATCCTCGACCTCCTCGTCCTTCCCGAGACCGTCGACGAGTGGTTCCTGTGCGGTCCGCTCGACCTCGTGCAGCTGTGCCGCGAGACCCTCGCCGACATCGGCGTCGGCCGCGAGCACGTGCGCTACGAGCTGTTCACGACCGGCGACGCCCCGCGACGCGATGTCCGCCGCCCGGTGACGGCGCGTGCCGACGAAGCGGTGCTCACGATCGACTTCACGCTCGACGGACAGTCCGCGAGCGTCGTCAGTCCGGTCAGCGCGCGGGAGTCGATCCTGGATGCCGCGCTGCGCGTGCGCCCGGACGTGCCGTTCGCCTGCGCGGGCGGCGTGTGCGGTACGTGTCGCGCGCGGCTCGTGTCGGGCTCGGTGACGATGACCGAGAACTACGCCCTCGAACCTGACGAGCTCGACCGCGGCTACGTGCTCACCTGCCAGTCGCACCCGACCTCCGACGCCGTGCGCGTCGACTACGACGTCTAGGAGCATTCCGTGATCGATCTGCACCTCGACGGAGATCTCGCCACCGTCACCCTCGACGACCCCGCCAAGCTCAACGCGCTCGACGAGCAGGCGGTGCGCGATCTCGGCGCGGCCTACGACGAGGCCGCGCGCGCGGGTGTGCGGGCGCTCGTTCTGTCGGGGGAGGGCCGCGCGTTCTGCGCCGGACGCGACATCGCGGCCGTCGATCCCCGCGACGACGATGTGATGGGGTACCTCGACGCCCTCGTCACGCCCGTGCTGAAGCGGATGGCAGCCTTCCCGGCGCCCACCTTCGCCGCCGCGCACGGCGCCTGCCTCGGAGTGGGGCTCGGGCTGCTCATCGCCACCGACGTCGTCTACGTCGCCGACACCGCGAAGATCGGTTCGCCTTTCGCGGCGCTCGGGGCGACGCTCGACTCCGGGGGTCACGCCCTCTTCGTCGAGCGGCTCGGCGCGCACCGCACCCTCGACCTCGTCTACACCGGGCGGCTTCTGTCCGGTGCCGAGGCGGTCGCGGCGGGCCTGTTCTCACAGGTGTTCCCCGCCGACGAGGTGCTCGCGCGCACGACGGATGCCGCGTCCCGCGCCGCGACCGGAGCGACCGCCGCATTCGTGGCGAGCAAGCGGCTCGTCGCACAGCTGCGCGACGAGCGGCTCGGACTGTGGGCCTCCATGGCCGCCGAGAACGCCGCGCAGGCCGCCCTGTGCGACACGGACGACTACCGCGAGGGGTTCGCCGCCTTCCAGTCCAAGCGCCCGCCCGTCTTCCACGGTCGCTGATCCGCCGGTGTCAAGGGGCTCACGGGGACACGCACGGCGGCGGATGCTGGACCCATGAGCGACCCCCAGACCCCCACCGAGCCCGACGAGACCCCCCAGCCCGACGCGCTCGAAGAGCCCAGCACGGAGAAGAACCCCGACGAGGAGCCCGAGGCGCCCGCGGGCGACGACCCGGAGCCCGATCACGAGGCGTACGGCATCGGCATCCCCGGCCGCCCGCAGACCGACACCGAGGCATCCGCTCGCTGACGTCGCAGGCCCGCGGCAGACTGGGCGCATGAGCGACGACCCGCGCCCCTGGGTGCTGCACGTCGACCTCGACCAGTTCATCGCCGCCGTCGAGGTGCTGCGGCATCCCGAGCTCGCCGGCAAGCCCGTCATCGTCGGCGGACGCGGCGACCCGACCGAACGCGCCGTCGTCTCGACGGCGTCGTACGAGGCGCGCGCCTTCGGGGTGGGATCGGGCATGCCGCTGCGCATCGCCGCGCGCAAGATCCCCGACGCGACCATCCTGCCCGTCGACCACGCCGCATACGGGGCCGCCTCCGACGAGGTGATGGCGACCCTGCGCGCGCAGCCCGGCGCGGTCGTGCAGGTGCTCGGGTGGGACGAGGCGTTCGTGGGGATCACGACCGGCGACCCCGAAGCCTACGCGGCAGGCATCCGCTCGGCCGTCCTCGAGCGCACCCGGCTGCACTGCTCGGTCGGCATCGGCGACACGCTCGTGCGCGCCAAGATCGCCACCGGGTTCGGCAAGCCCCAGGGCGTCTACCGGCTGACCGCCGACAACTGGACCGAGGTGATGGGGGAGCGGCCCACGATCGACCTGTGGGGCGTCGGCACCAAGGTGTCGCGCAGACTCGACTCGCTGGGCGTCCGCACGGTGTCGGAGCTCGCCGCCGCCGACGAGCGGGCGCTGGTCGCCGAGTTCGGTCCGAAGATGGGCCTGTGGTATCGCGAGCTCGGCCGCGGCGAGGGGTCCGCGATCGTCGACGACACCCCGTGGGTCGCCCGCGGGCACTCCCGCGAGACCACCTACCAGCAGAACCTCGACACCCGCGCCGAGGTCGACACGGCGGTGGCCGCCCTGCTCGACGCGGTGCTCGCCGATGTCGTCGCCGAGGGACGGCCCGTGATCGGCCTCACGCTCAAGGTGCGATACGCGCCGTTCCAGACGAAGGTCTTCACCAGACGACTCGCGGCGACCTCGGAGCGAGCGGTCATCGCGGCGAAGCTCTCGGAGCTCGTTGCCCGCATGGAGCCCGATCGAGCGGTCCGCCTGCTCGGCGTGCGGGCCGAGATGACCATGCCCGACGACGCGCGGGACGGGCACACGCCCACCCGCGGCGGGTGGTGAGCGGTCCCTAGAGTGGAGCGCGACACAGACGTTCCGGATGCCGGAGCCCCGGCATCCCCCATCGGAAGGCACCGCTCGTGACGCGCGAACTGATCTGGACCGGATTCATGTCGGTCGACGGCATCGTCGACTCGCCCGGAGGCACCCAGGAGGGGCATCCCGCCGGAGGCTGGGTCTTCCGCACCCCGTTCGTGCCGGAGGCCTACGCCCTCAAGGGCGAGGAGCTCGCCGAGACGACCGCGCTGATGTTCGGCGGGCGCAGCTACGCGGCGTTCGCGTCGGTGTGGCCGGGGTCGGCCGACCACGTGTCGTACCGCGACCTGCCGAAGTACGTCGTGTCGACGTCCCTCGACGAGAGCGCGCTGGTCGACGGCTGGGGCGAGCAGACCATCCTGCGCTCCACCGACGACGTCGCCGCGCTGAAGCGGACCGAGGGCGGCGCGATCTTCATCCACGGCAGCGCCGAGCTCGCCCGTCGCCTGGCCGATGCCGACCTCGTCGACCGCTACAACGTGCTGGTCTTCCCGGTTCTGCTGGGCGCCGGCAAGAGCGCCTTTCCTCGCGACCTGAGCGGCGAGCGTCGCCTGGTGCTGCGCGAGAGCGAGACCTACGCGAACGGCGTGATCAAGGCCGTCTACGACCTGCAGCGCTGATCGCCCGTCGATCGCCCCTCACGACGACGCGGCGGGCGACCGGGGGAGTCGCCCGCCGCGCGGGGTGGATCCGGCCGGCGTGGGGTTCGGCGCGGATCGGGGGAGGTGTCAGCCGATCGGCGTGGGGTTCACCGGGTTCGGCGGCACCGGAAGGGAGCCCTGGATGCGGTTCTGCGCCTGGCACTGGCTGGTGCAGTTGGTCGCGCCCTGCGACAGCTCGATCGCGTCCTCGCCGAGCACTCCGCCCATGCGCCCCCCGGACTGCACGATCCACTTCGTGACGGTTGCCGTCTGGAGGGTCTTGGTCGCGACCTGCGGGCTGTCCTTGCCCAGCAGCATCTGGTGGGCGCCCGAACCGCTCGGAACGGCGTTCACGCCGTCGCCGAAGTTGATCTTGCCCGTGAACGAGTTCACGAAGTAGAAGATGCCCGGGGCGAGCGTGTGGGTGAACTCGACCGGTCCGGCGAACTCGGTCTCCATCTGGAAGATGCCGCCCTGCGCGCCGTCCTTCGCCTGCACCTTGTACTTGCCCAGCGACGTCTGGAAGATCACGACGAGCGTGTCGTCGCGGAGGTCGAGCCTGCTGATCGTCGCGCCGGCGATCTGGGCCGGGGTGAGGGTCGGGACCTTCGAGGCGAAGATGACGGTGGGCTTGGTGACCATCCGGAGCGCGTCGGGCGCACCGGTGAGCGTGTAGTCGTAGACACCGAGCGTCGCCGGGTCGATGTCGAAGCCGACGTTGACTCCGCGCACGGAGATCCTGCCGGTCGGGGTGATCCCCGAGAGCTTCACGTCCTTGCCCGGAGCGGGGTTGTACGTGGTTCCGTTGACGGTGACGGCGAAGTCGCCGCCGGAGGCGGCGGTCTTCGCCTGAGCGGGGGCGGCGAACGCGAGCGAGCCGATGACGACGGCCGCGGCGACGACTGCTGCGCGGGCCGCCCAGCGGGTGGGGAGAGCGGACATGGGAGCCTTTCGAGGAGGAGGGCACCCGCGGAGTCCCGGGGTGCGGATTCCAGGATCGGCGGATGCCGCGGGCACCCTCAATCGGACCTTGGTACTAGTACCGGTCGGCGCCGGGTTCGCGGAGGAACGGACTCCGCCGGCACTCTCGCGCACGCCGTACCGAGCCGTTCTCCGGGCGTGCGAGGATACTCCGGTGCAACGCGTCGTGACCGCCGAGATGGACCTCGAACTGGGGGCATCCGTCGCTCTCATCTTCTCGATCGCGACCGCGCAGCCGGTCCCGCTGTCGAGCGAGATCCTGACCTTCACGCAGGGCGACCGGGAGTACACCCCGACCGAGATCGTCGACCAGTCGGGAAGCCGACTGCACAGCCTCACCGGCGAGCCCGGACCGCTGCACGTGCGGTATCGCGCCACCGTCGACGGACTCGCCGCGAGCACGCGCACGAGCGACCTCGAGGCCATCACCTACCTGCGCCCGAGCCGCTACAGCCAGTCCGACGAGGTGTTCGCGCAGGCCCGCCGCCAGTTCCGCGGACTGGCCGGGCACGACCTCATCACGGCGGTGTCGGAGTTCGTCTCCTCCAGCGTCACCTACACCCCCGGGCTGAGCCTCGGCACCGACAGCGCCGTCACGACGCTCATGACCGGGCAGGGCGTCTGCCGCGACTACGCCCACCTGGTGATCGCGCTCCTGCGCGCGATGGACATGCCCGCACGCTACGCCGCCTGCTACGCCCCGGGACTCGAGCCGATGGACTTCCACGCGGTCGCGGAGGCCTATCACGACGGCGCCTGGTACGTCATCGACGCCACGCGCCTGTCCGACCGTCGCAGCCTCGTACGCATCGCGACCGGCCGCGACGCCGCCGACTGCGCGTTCCTCAGCTACCACGGCGGCTACGTCGGCCTGGACCGGCTCCACGTCGACGCCTGGGTCGAGTCGGATGCCGCGTCCCCCGACGTGCTCGTCGACGACCCCCTCCTCCGCGGCGACCGCGGCCTCGTCGACGACCACGAAGCCCTCGTCCAGATCGCCTGACCGCCGGCATCCGATCGCCCTCCTGTCGAGGAAGGGCCCAGCCGGCTCGAACTAGACTGATCCGGCCATGGATCCCGAAGCTCTCTCCGCCGCCCTGCTCGCCGTCGTAGCCCCGCTCGCGGAGGCGCGACGCGAAGGATCCAGTGTCGGACTGACCTCCGCCGACGTCGTGCTGGACCGTCCCAAGAACCGCGACCACGGCGACTGGGCGTCCAACGCCGCACTCAAGCTCGCCAAGGCCCTCGGCGCGAACCCGCGGGAGTTCGCCGCCGAGATCGCCGCCGGCCTCGCCGACGTCGAGGGCGTCGCGAGCGTCGAGGTCGCCGGTCCGGGCTTCATCAACATCCGGCTGGATGCCGCGGCCGCCGGATCGCTCGCGAAGACGATCGTCGAGGCGGGAGCCGCCTTCGGATCCAACGACTCGCAGCGCGGCAACTCGATCAACCTCGAGTTCGTCAGCGCCAACCCGACCGGCCCGCTGCACATCGGCCACACCCGCTGGGCGGCGCTCGGGGACTCGATCGCGCGCCTGCTCCAGGCCAGCGGCGCCACCGTCGCGCGGGAGTTCTACATCAACGACGCCGGCGCGCAGATGGAGCGGTTCGGCCGCTCGGTCGTCGCCGCGATGAACGACGAGCCCACGCCCGACGACGGCTACGGCGGCGCGTACATCCAGACGCTCGCGGCGCGCGTGATCGCCGAGCAGCCCGACGTGCTCGCGCAGGACCGCGCGGAGCAGGTCGCGGTGGCCACCGAGCTGGCGTACCGCTTCCAGCTCGCCGAGCTGCAGGCATCCCTCGTCGCGTTCAACGTGAACTTCGACGTGTGGTTCTCCGAGCGCGTGCTGCATGCAACGGGCGAGGACGGTGCGCCGAGCCTCGTCGACGAGGCCGTCGACCGGCTGCGCGCGCAGGGACACGTGTTCGATCAGGACGACGCCGTCTGGGTACGCACGACCGACTTCGGCGACGACAAGGACCGCGTTATCCGCCGCTCCAACGGCGAGTACACCTACTTCGCCGCCGACGCCGCCTACTACCTCAACAAGGGCGACCGCGGCTTCGCGCACAAGATCTACCTGCTCGGCGCCGACCACCACGGCTACGTGCACCGGCTGAAGGCGCTCGCCGGCGCGGCGGGCGACGACCCCGACAAGGACATCGAGGTGCTCATCGGGCAGCTCGTGTCGGTCAACGGCGCGCGCCTCAGCAAGCGTGCCGGCAACATCATCGAGATGGACGACCTGCGCGAGTGGCTCGGCACCGACGCGCTGCGCTACTCGCTCGGGCGCTACCCCGCCGACTCGCCGCTGACCCTCGACCCCGAGCTGCTGCGCAAGCGCACGAACGACAACCCCGTCTTCTACGTGCAGTACGCGCACGCCCGCACCCACAACGTCGGCCGCAACGCCGAGGCATCCGGGGTCGACCGCTCCGCGTTCGCGCCCGAGCTGCTGACCCATGAGACCGAGTCGGCGCTGCTGGGCGCCCTGCAGGAGTTCCCGCGCATCGTGGCGTTCGCCGCCGAGGTGCGCGAGCCGCACCGCGTCGCGCGCTACCTCGAGGAGCTCGCCGGGCTCTACCACCGCTGGTACGACAACTGCCGTGTCATCCCGCTCGGCGACGAGCCGGTCGAGGACGTGCACCGCACGCGCCTGTGGCTCAACGACGCCACCGGCCAGGTCCTGCGCAACGGCCTCGATCTGCTCGGCGTGAGCGCGCCCGAGCGCATGTGACCGGCGCGAACCCGTCCGATCGGAGACGCATGAGCGACACGCAGCCGACCCGTCCGCTTCCGGACCCGGCCATGGAGTGGGTGCTGTCCCTGCCCGAGGCGCCGAAGCGGCGTCGACGGGTGTGGCCGTGGATCGTGACCCTGGCCATCGTGGCAGGCCTCGCGCTGGCGGCGTGGTTCGGCGGCGAGGCGATCGCGCGCCAGCTGATCAGCAACACCATCCGGGATCAGGTCGTCACGCGCCTCGCGCTGCCGGCCGATCAGAAGGTCGACGTGTCGATCGACGGCGCCGTGCTGCCGCAGCTGCTCGGCGGGAGCTTCCACGATGTGGCGGTGTCCTCGCCCGATGTCACGATCGGTCCGGTCACCGGCGACGTCACGGTGCGCGCGCAGGACATCAGCATCGCGGATGCCTCGGCCCGCGCCGTGCACGCGATCGCGACCCTCGATCAGGCGCAGACCCAGGCGCTGCTGTCGACGATCGAGGGGTTCCCCGCCTCGACCGTCGCCCTCGCCCAGCCCGACGTGACGGTCACCACCGATCTGCAGGTGTTCGGCGCGAGCATCCCCGTGGGCGCCTCGCTGACGCCGAGCGCGTCGACCGGATCGCTCGTCCTCACTCCGACGGCGCTGCAGCTCGCAGGTGCGGCCGTGACCGCCGACGAGCTGCGGAGCCGGTTCGGCGCGCTGGCCGACGTCGTGGTCCGCGACTGGAGCATCTGCCTCGCGCAGCAGCTGCCGGCCGCGGTGAGTCTGACCGACGTGGCCGTGCAGGGCGTCACCCTCGTCGCGGGGTTCGACGTGAACCCTGCGGTCCTCACCGATCCGACGCTGCGCGCGCCCGGAACCTGCGCCTGATCGGCGCGAGGTGACCCGCGCCGACGCACGGCGGGCCGAGGTATCCGGTTGCCCTAGACTTCAGGGAATGCCCGGCGCGTGAGGTCGACCGGTCGCGGCAGCCGGCCGCACCGGGCCCGCCCGGGACGCGCCCCCACGAACTCACCGATTGGTCCACCCCGTGTCCGCGTCCTCCGCTCCGCCGGTTCCCGACTGGCTCCGCGTCCCCGCCGACGCGAACGACCTCGTGACGTCGGTCTGGCCCGCCACCGCCGAGCGCGACGATCACGGCGTGCTGCGCATCGCGGGGGTGGGCGCCGATCGGCTGCGCGACACGTTCGGCACTCCGCTCTACGTGCTCGACGAGGACGAGGTGCGCGCGCACGCCCGGCGCACGCTCGCCGCGTTCCGCGCGGCCACCGCGGCCCGGGGCGTGCAGGCCCGGGTGTACTACGCCGGCAAGGCCTTCCTCTCGACCGAGGTGGTGCGCTGGGTCACCGAAGAGGGCCTGGCGGTCGACGTCTGCAGCGGCGGGGAGCTGGCCGTCGCGCTCGCCGCCGGTGCCGATCCCGCGCGCCTGGGATTCCACGGCAACAACAAGTCGGTCGCCGAACTCGACCGCGCCGTGCAGATCGGCATCGGCTCGATCGTGCTCGACAGCTGGATCGAGCTCGAGCGCCTTTCGGCGATCGCGCACCGTCGCGGCGTCGTGCAGCCGGTGCTCGTGCGGGTCAACAGCGGCGTGCACGCCGAGACCCACGACTTCCTCGCCACCGCCCACGAGGACCAGAAGTTCGGGTTCACGCTGGCCGAGGCGCCCGCCGTCGTCGCCCGCATCCGCGAGCTCGACTCGCTCGCGTTCGTCGGCCTGCACTGCCACATCGGCTCGCAGATCTTCGGGACGGCCGGCTTCCAGGAGTCGGCGTCGCGCCTGGTCGACGTGCACGCCGAGCTGCTCGCCGGCGGCGACGTGCCCGTGCTCAACCTCGGCGGCGGGTTCGGCATCGCCTACACGCGGGTCGACGACCCGACGCCTATCGAGGAGCTCGCCGAGGGGATCGTCGAGGCCGTCGCGCGCGAGTGCGAGGTGCGCGGCATCCCGATCCCGAACCTCGCCTTCGAGCCGGGGCGCTCCATCATCGGGCAGGCCGGCGTCACGCTCTACGAGGTGGGCACGGTCAAGCCGGTCCGCGTCTCGGACGACCTCGAGCGCGTCTACGTCAGCGTCGACGGGGGCATGAGCGACAACGCCCGCCCCGCCCTCTACGGCGCGCAGTACTCCGCCCGGCTCGCCTCTCGCGTGAGCGACGCGGATGCGGCGCTCACCCGCGTCGTCGGCCTCCACTGCGAATCCGGCGACGTCGTCGTCGACGCGGAGTACCTCCCCGGCGACGTCGCCCCCGGCGACCTGATCGCGGTGCCCGCGACGGGCGCCTACTGCTTCGCACTGTCCAGCAACTACAACTACGTGCCGCGGCCCCCGGTCGTGGCCGTGCGCGACGGGGAGGCGCGGATCATCGTGCGCGGTGAGACCGTCTCCGACCTGCTCGCGCGCGACGCCGGCATGCCGCCGGCCGACGAGGAAGGCACTGCATGATCGACTACCGCCGCCTGCGCGTGGCCCTGCTGGGCGCGGGAGCCGTCGGCTCCCAGGTCGCCTCCCTCCTCCTGCGCCACGGCGACGAGCTCGCCGATCGGGCCGGCGCCGCGCTCGAGCTCGTCGGCATCGCCGTGCGCGACCTCGACGCACCGCGCGACACCGACCTCCCGCGCGAGCTGTTCACCACCGACGCCGAGTCGCTCATCCTCGGCGCCGACATCGTGATCGAGCTGATGGGCGGCATCGAGCCGGCCCGCACCTACCTCCTGCAGGCGATCAATTCGGGCGCCGACGTCGTCACCGCCAACAAGGCGCTTCTGGCCACGCACGGCTCGGAGATCTTCGACGCGGCCGATCAGGTCGGGGCGCAGGTCTATTACGAGGCGGCCGCGGCCGGCGCCATCCCGATCATCCGCCCGCTGCGCGACTCGCTCGCCGGCGACCGTGTGCAGCGAATCATGGGCATCGTCAACGGCACCACGAACTACATCCTCGACCGGATGGACACCGAGGGGGCCGAGCTGGTCGACGTGCTGACCGAGGCCCAAGCGCTCGGCTACGCCGAGTCCGACCCGACCGCCGACGTCGAGGGCTACGACGCGGCGCAGAAGGCCGCGATCCTCGCCAGCCTCGCCTTCCACACCGCGGTGCCGCTGTCGGCGGTGCATCGCGAGGGCATCATGACGATCGACAAGACGATGATCGACGCGGCCCGCCACGCCGGCTACGTCATCAAGCTGCTGGCCGTGTGCGAGCGACTGCAGGAGCAGACGGATGCCGCGGCATCCGTCTCCCCGGGAGAGTCGATCTCGGTGCGCGTGTACCCCGCGCTGGTGCCGCGCACGCACCCGCTGGCGAGCGTTCACGGCGCGAACAACGCCGTGTTCGTGCAGGCCGAGGCCGCCGGCAATCTGATGTTCTACGGCGCCGGCGCCGGCGGCGTGCAGACCGCCTCGGCCGTCCTCGGCGACGTGGTCTCGGCCGCCCGCCGTCACATCGCCGGGGGAGTGGGCGTGGGGGAGTCGACCCTCGCGAACCTGCCCGTCGTGCCCATCGGCCGCGTCACGACGCGCTATCAGATCACGCTCGAGGTCGACGACCGCCCCGGCGTGCTGGCGACGGTGGCCGGCATCCTCAGCGACGGCCGCGTCTCGATCGCGACCATGGAGCAGACGCTCGAACAGACCCTCGAGGGGGGCGCCGACACCGCCCGCCTCGTCATCGGCACCCACAAGGCCCGGGAGCAGGACCTCAGCGAGACCGTGGAGCGGCTCGCCGCCAGCGGCGTCGTCGAGCGCGTCGCCTCCGTCCTGCGAGTAGAAGGAGACTGACATGGCACACCTCTGGCGCGGAGTCCTCCGCGAGTACGCGGACCGGCTGGGTGTCACCGACGCCTCGACCGTCGTCACCCTGGGGGAGGGCGGCACGCCGCTGCTCCCGGCTCCGTCCCTGTCGCGTCGCACCGGCGCCGACGTGTGGGTGAAGTTCGAGGGCATGAACCCCACCGGCTCCTTCAAGGACCGCGGGATGACGGTGGCGCTCTCGCGCGCCGTCGAGCACGGAGCGAAGGCCGTCATCTGCGCCTCCACCGGCAACACGTCGGCATCCGCCGCCGCGTACGCGGCGCACGCGGGCATCACCGCCGCGGTGCTCGTGCCGGAGGGCAAGATCGCGATGGGCAAGCTCAGCCAGGCGGTGGCCCACAACGGCCGCCTCATCCAGATCCGCGGCAACTTCGACGACTGCCTCGAGATCGCCCGCGAGCTCGCCGAGCACTACCCGGTGCACCTGGTCAACTCCGTCAACCCCGACCGCATCGAGGGGCAGAAGACGGCGGCGTACGAGGTCGTCGAGGTGCTCGGCGACGCGCCCGACTTCCACTTCATCCCCGTCGGCAACGCCGGAAACTACACCGCCTACTCGCGCGGCTACCGCGAAGAGTCCGAGCGCGGTGCCGCCACCCGCGTTCCGCGCATGTTCGGCTTCCAGGCCGAGGGCTCCGCGCCGCTCGTGCGCGGCGAGGTCGTGAAGAACCCCGAGACGGTCGCCAGCGCCATCCGGATCGGGAACCCGGCCTCCTGGGAGCTCGCCCTCGAAGCGCGCGACGCGACCGACGGCTACTTCGGGGCGATCGACGACGAGCGCATCCTCGCCGCCCAGAAGCTGCTCTCCTCCGAGGTGGGCATCTTCGTCGAACCGGCGTCGGCGATCAGCGTCGCCGGCCTCCTCGACCGCGCCGAGGCGGGCATCGTCCCCGCGGGCGCGCGCGTCGTGCTGACCGTCACCGGTCACGGTCTCAAAGACCCGCAGTGGGCGCTGCGCAACGCGGACGGCTCGCAGGTCGAGCCGACGGTCGTCGACGCCACCACGTCGGAGGTGGCATCCGTTCTCGGTCTCGCGCCGGAGGCGACCGAGTGAGCGCAGCCGTCCCCTCGGTCGGTGAGGCCCTCGACGGGCGCACCGTGCTGGTGCGGGTGCCGGCCACCAGCGCCAATCTCGGCCCCGGCTTCGACACCCTGGGGCTCGCCCTCAGCGTCTACGACGAGCTGACCGTCACGGCGCTGCCGGCCGGCGAGCTCGAGATCGTCGTGCGCGGAGAGGGCGCGGCAGAGGTGCCGAGGGATGCCTCGCACCTCGTCGTCCGGGCGATCGCCCACGCCTACGCCTCGGTCGGGCGAGACATGCCCGGGCTGCGCCTCGAGGCGCACAACGTCATCCCGCACGGGCGCGGACTGGGTTCGTCGGGCGCCGCGGTCGTCGCGGGGCTGCTCGCCGCCAAAGGTCTGCTCGAGGGCGACGTGGAACTCGGGGCCGAGACGCTGCTGCGCCTGGCCACCGAACTGGAGGGCCACCCCGACAACGTCGCCCCCGGCCTGTTCGGCGGACTCACGATCGCGTGGATGGACGAGACCGGGCCGCAGCACAAGAAGCTGCTCGTGCACCGCGGCGTCTCGCCGCTCGTGTTCGTGCCCGAGTTCACGATGTCCACGAGTGTGGCGCGCAGTCTGCAGCCGCTGCAGGTGCCGCGCGAGGACGCGGTGTTCAACGTCTCCCGCTCGGCACTCCTGATCGCCGCGCTCACCCAGAGCCCCGAGCTGCTGCTGGCCGCGACCGAGGACAAGCTGCACCAGAACTACCGTGCGCAGGCCATGCTCGAGACCGACAAGCTGGTGCGTGCGCTGCGCGAGGAGGGGTTCGCGGCGGTGGTGTCCGGAGCCGGTCCCAGCGTGCTCGTGCTTGCTGACGGACCCGGCCGCCGTCTCGAGGCCGCCGAGCTCGCCCGCCGCGTCACCGACACGGCGTGGGAGGCCCACATGCTGGCCGTCGACTTCAAGGGTGGTACAGTGAGGGAGTACGCGGAGGGTTCCACGTAAGTCGTGAATCTGGCCTCCGTCGCAATTCTGCGAAAGCACCGCACGTCCCCACTCCGCTGACGATCTCCGAGCGGCCTACCGGCCCGTGAGCCTCCGTCGAAGTCGTCGTGGGCAGGATTCCGTCTGGCACGGAGCGCCGTGCGGTCGTGCACATCCACTCGTTTGACAAGGGAGAACTCGTGGAGTCCATCTCCGAGATCCACAGCACCGACACGCCCGCCGAGGAGCGCGTCGACGCGTTCGATGCCGCCGAGAGCGTCGTCGAGACCACCGAGCAGCCCGCCGAGGCGGCTGCCGACCAGCCCGTCGAAGACGCGGCCCCGGTCGAGGAAGAATCGCCGGCCGAGCAGGACGCTCCGGCCGAGGCCCCCGCCGAGCAGCCCGCGCAGGATGCGGCCCCGGCCGAGGACCCGACGCCGGCCGACGTGCCCGTCGAAGCGGTCGCCGATGCACCCATCCCAGATGCACCCGTCGCCGAGGTGCCCGTCGAGGAGGCGCCGGTCGCGCCCGTCAAGGCGCCGCGCAAGCGCGCCCCGCGCCGCGCCAAGAGCACCGACGTGCCGGCCGAGCCCGCCGCCGACGCACCCGCCGCCGAGGCGACGCCGGTCAAGTCGGCCGCCGAGGCATCCGCCGCCGCTCCGGCCGAGGCGCCCGCGGTCGAGGCCGCCGACACGTCCGCGACCGACTCCGGCGCAGAGGCCGCGACCGCCGAGTCCGGCGCGCCGGCCGACGACGCCGCGACCGCGACCCCCGCCACGGGCGAGGGCGACGCCGCCGCCGAGGCAGAGGCATCCGAGTCGTCCTCCAGCCGCAGCCGGAGCCGCAACCGCAGCCGCAGCCGCAGCCGCGGCGGCAATGCCCAGAACGGTCAGAACGGCGGAGCGCAGCAGCAGAACGGCCAGAACGCCGGAGCGCAGCAGGGCCAGAACGCCCAGAACGCGGCGCAGTCCGACGATGACGAGCAGCCGAACAACCCCCGCGGCCGCCAGCAGCGCAACACCAAGCGCCGCGGCACGCAGAACGGCAACGGCGACGAGTTCGAGACCGAGATCACCGAGGACGACGTCCTCATCCCGATCGCCGGCATCCTCGACGTTCTCGACAACTACGCGTTCGTGCGCACGTCGGGCTACCTGCCGGGCACGAGCGACGTCTACGTCTCGCTCGGCCAGGTCAAGAAGTACAACCTCCGCAAGGGCGATGCCGTCGTGGGCGCCATCAAGCAGCCGCGCGAGGGCGAGCAGTCGACCCGCCAGAAGTACAACGCGCTGGTGAAGGTCGACTCGGTCAACGGCCTGTCGACCGAGGATGCCGCGAACCGCGTCGAGTTCGGCAAGCTCACGCCGCTCTACCCGCAGGACCGCCTGCGTCTGGAGACCGCGCCCGAGAAGCTGACGCAGCGCATCATCGACCTCGTCGCCCCGATCGGCAAGGGCCAGCGTGGCCTCATCGTCGCACCGCCCAAGGCCGGCAAGACGATCGTGCTGCAGCAGATCGCCAACGCCATCGCGACGAACAACCCCGAGGTGCACCTCATGGTCGTGCTCGTGGACGAGCGTCCCGAAGAGGTCACCGACATGCAGCGGACCGTGAAGGGCGAGGTCATCGCCTCGACGTTCGACCGTCCCGCCGAAGACCACACCACCGTGGCCGAGCTCGCCATCGAGCGCGCCAAGCGGCTGGTCGAGCTCGGCCGCGACGTCGTCGTGCTGCTCGACTCGATCACGCGCCTCGGCCGCGCCTACAACATCTCGGCGCCCACCTCGGGCCGTGTGCTCACCGGCGGCGTCGACGCCTCGGCGCTGTACCCGCCCAAGCGCTTCTTCGGCGCCGCGCGCAACATCGAGAACGGCGGATCGCTCACGATCCTCGCCACGGCGCTCGTGGAGACCGGGTCCAAGATGGACGAGGTCATCTTCGAGGAGTTCAAGGGCACGGGCAACAGCGAGCTGCGCCTGTCGCGTCAGCTCGCCGACAAGCGCATCTTCCCGGCCGTCGACGTCAACGCGTCGAGCACCCGCCGCGAAGAGATGCTGCTGTCGGCCGACGAGGTCAAGATCACGTGGAAGCTGCGTCGCGCCCTCGCCGGACTCGACCCGCAGCAGGCCCTCGAGGTCGTGCTCGGCAAGCTCAAGGAGACCTCCTCGAACGTCGAGTTCCTCGTGCAGATGCAGAAGTCGATCCCCACGCCCACCGGCCGCAGCCACGGGCACGAGAACGACATCCGCTGAGCCTGTCGAAGCGTGACTCGTGCCTTCTGAATCCGTCGAAGGGTCGGGCATCTTCGCATCGGTCCGCGGGCTGCTCGACGAGCACAGGGCGATCGAGCAGGAGCTGAACGATCCGGCGCTGCATGCCGATGCCGGCCGCGCGAAGCGCGTCAACCGGCGGTACGCCGAGCTGAACCGCATCGTGCATGCCCACGACGCGTGGCGTGAGGCATCCGACGATCTGGATGCCGCGCGCGAGCTCGCCCGGGAGGACGAGGCGTTCGCGGAGGAGATCCCGGCGCTGGAGACCCGGTTCGCCGAGACCCAGGAGAAGCTGCGGCGCCTGCTCATCCCGCGCGACCCCGACGACGCCCGCGACGTCATCATGGAGATCAAGGGGGGCGAGGGCGGCGCGGAGAGTGCGCTGTTCGCCGCCGACCTGCTGCGCATGTACCTGCAGTTCGCCGCGGCGAAGGGGTGGAAGACCGAGCTCCTCGAGCGCACCGAGTCCGACCTCGGCGGCTACAAGGACGTGCAGGTCGCGATCAAGGGCTCCTCGTCCGACCCCGCCCAGGGCGTGTGGGCGCACTTGAAGTACGAGGGCGGCGTGCACCGTGTGCAGCGGGTCCCCGCGACCGAGTCGCAGGGGCGCATCCACACCTCCACGACGGGCGTGCTGGTCTTCCCCGAGGTCGATGAGCCCGAAGAGGTGCAGATCGACCCGAACGACCTGAAGATCGACGTGTTCCGCTCCTCGGGACCCGGCGGGCAGTCGGTGAACACGACCGACTCCGCGGTGCGCATCACGCATCTCCCGACGGGCATCGTCGTGTCGATGCAGAACGAGAAGTCGCAGCTGCAGAACCGCGAGGCCGGGATGCGCGTGCTCCGCGCCCGCATCCTCGCCAAGCAGCAGGAGGAGCTGGATGTCGCGGCATCCGATGCCCGCCGGTCGCAGATCCGAGGGATGGACCGCTCCGAGCGCATCCGCACCTACAACTTCCCCGAGAACCGCATCGCCGACCACCGCACCGGCTACAAGGCGTACAACCTCGACCAGGTGATGGACGGCGCGCTCGATCCCCTCATCGAATCGGCGATCACCGCCGACGAGGAAGCCCGGCTCGCCGCCCTCGCCGAGTAGCGCGTCGCGGGACTGCTCACCTGACGCAACACGCCCTGCGCGTACGTCGTGGAGGGCGTGTTGCGTCTGGTGAGCAGCCCGTCGCCTCCTCCACCGGTGGAGAACGAAGAATGTCGGATGGCGGGGCTGACAGTGTGCGGGGATGGCTCGCGACCTCCTGCCGCCCGATCTGGGTGACGTCTTCTCCGTCCGGAGCGCCCGGGAGGCGGGAGTCTCACCGAAGCGACTGCGAGGGAGCGACCTCGACCGGCCGTTCCATGGGGTGCGCGCCCTTCCTGCAGTCCCCGATGTGGACGAACTCACCGCCGGCGCCGCACAACGACGGGACATCGTGCGCGCGATGGAGCAGTATGCCGAACGGATGGCACCCGACGAGTTCTTCGCCGGGTCGTCTGCCGCGATCGTCTGGGGTGCGCCGCTCCCGCTGCTCCCGGACGCTCAGCCGCATGTCGCGCTCCTCGCGCCGCGACGTCTGGTGCGCACGGAGGGCGTGCATGCGCACGAAGCCCGGCCCCATCTCGTCCAGGTGGTCACTCACGCCGAGACGGGATGGCGGATGACGACACCCGCCTCGACCTGGGCCACCGTGGCCGCCGAGCTGTGGAACTCCTACGACCTCGTGGCGGTCGGCGATCACCTGGTCCGAGTTCCCCGGATGCCCGGCGGATTCCACAAGCAGCTCGACCCGCCTCTCACCACGCTCGAGGCGCTCGAGGCCACCGTGTTCGCCGGCCGGCGGATCGGGCGACCGCGCATGCGCGAAGCCCTGCCCCGCGTGCGAACCGCTGCGGCATCCCGGCCCGAAACATGGATGCGACTGCTCGTGGTCGATTCGGGCCTCCCCGAACCCGAGCTCGACCACGACGTCTACGACGACCACGGTGCGTTCGTGGGATGCGTCGACGGCGCCTACCCGCGGCGCAGGGTCGCGCTCGAGTACGAGGGGGATCACCACCGCGTGGATGTCGATACGTGGAATCGGGACATCCGCAAGCACGACGCCCTCGCGGCACTGGGCTGGCGCGTGATCCGAGTGACGAAGGCGGACGTGTTCCAAGACTCCCGGCCGTTCCTGGCCCGCCTGCGCTCGGCCCTGATCTCCTCAGCGTGAGCCCGCGCACCATTCATCGGACCGCTCACCCGACGCAACACGCCCTCGTGCGCAGCCGAAAAGGGCGTGTCGCGTCAGGTGAGCAGTCTGGGGAGGGAGCGCGAGGGAGGGGATGCTGGGCGCTACGCTGGCGGCGTGATCACGTTCCTTCTCCGCGCGGGCATCTTCCTCGTGTCCGCGGCGCTCGGGTTGATCGTCGCCTCGTTCGTGGTCACGGCCTTCCACATCTCGTGGGGCGACTGGTGGGGCTTCGTGCTCGCGATCGTGCTCTTCGCGATCGTGCAGAGCATCATCGCGCCCCTGGCCACGCGCGTGGCGAAGAAGCGCGCACCGATCCTGCTCGGCGGCGTCGGCATCCTCGCCACGTTCGTCTCGATCGCGGTCGTGGTGCTCATCCCGCGTGCGGGCATCGGCATCTCCACTCCCGGCGGGTGGCTTCTCGCACCGCTGGTGGTGTGGCTCGTCTCGGCGCTGGTGACGTGGGGCCTGTCGACCCTGCTGCTGAGCCGCCAGACCGAGGCGAAGAACTAGATCGAGTACTCGGGCGCCGTCAGCAGCGCGCGGGTGTCGAGGCTCTCGGGGCGTGTGCGCGGCTTCGCGGGAACCCCGACGAGCACGCTGCCCTCGGGGGCATCCTTCGTCACCACGGCGTTCGCGCCGATGACGCAGTCGGCCCCGATCACGACGGGGCCGAGCACCTTCGCGCCGGCGCCCACCGCGACCCGGTCGCCGAGGGTCGGATGCCGCTTCCCGCCCTCGCGCTGACGTCCGCCCAGCGTCACCCCGTGGTACAGCATGACGTCGTCGCCGACCTCTGCGGTCTCGCCGATGACGACACCCATGCCGTGGTCGATGAAGAAGCGACGCCCGATGACCGCGCCGGGGTGGATCTCGATCCCGGTGGTCCAGCGCGTGAGCTGCGACCCGAGGCGCGCGACGAAGCGGAACCCCCGGATCCACAGCGCATGCCACACCCGGTGCGCCCAGATGGCGTGCAGGCCCGGGTAGAGCAGGGCGATCTCCAGGCCGCCGCGGGCGGCGGGATCGCGCAGGCGCGCGGCGGTGATGTCCTCTCGGATGCGCGACCAGGCGCGACGCAGCACCATCACTCGTCGCGCAGGTGCTCGTAGAGCGCCGTGGAGAGATAGCGCTCGCCGAACGACGGGATGATCACGACGATGTTCTTGCCGGCCGCTTCGGGGCGTTTGCCGATCTCGAGTGCCGCCCAGATCGCGGCGCCCGACGACATCCCGACCAGGATGCCGTCCTTGGTCGCGGTGTCACGGGCGAGGCGGATCGCATCGTCGAACTCGACGTCGATCACCTCGTCGAGCACGCCGCGGTCGAGGATCTCCGGCACGAAGTTGGGGCCGATGCCCTGGATCTTGTGAGGGCCCGGCCGTCCCTCGGTGAGGATGGGGGAGTCCTTCGGCTCCACCGCCACGATCTTCACGCCGGGCACGCGCTCCTTCAGCACCTGGCCGACGCCGGTGATCGTGCCGGCGGTGCCGATGCCGGCGACGAAGTAGTCGACCGCGCCGTCGGTGTCGCGCAGGATCTCCTCGGCGGTGGTGCGGCGGTGGATCTCGGGGTTCGCCTCGTTCTCGAACTGCCGGGTCCAGACGGCGCCGGGGGTCTCGGCGACGATGCGCTGCGCCTCCTCGACCGCGAACGACATGCCCTTGGTCGGATCGGTCAGCACGAGCTCGGCGCCGAAGGCTTTGAGCAGCAGACGGCGCTCCTTCGACATCGACGCGGGCATCGTCAGGATCACGCGGTAGCCGCGCGCCGCACCCACCATCGCCAGGGCGATGCCGGTGTTGCCGCTGGTGGACTCCACGAGCGTGCCGCCCGGCTTCAGTTCGCCGGATGCCTCGGCCGCGTCGACGATCGCGATGCCCAGGCGGTCCTTGACGCTGCCCGCGGGGTTGTAGAACTCCAGCTTGGCGAGGATGTTGGCGCCGGAACCCTCGGCGACGCGGTTCAGGCGCACGAGCGGCGTGTCGCCGAATGCGGTGGTGATGTCGGGGTGGATCCCGGGCATGACGGGCCTTTCGCGAGTCGGTCGGACGACGATTCCAGCCTAGGGGAGCCGGCGCGGGGGTCGGCCGATTGTGACCCGGAGACGGCCATAGGCTGGACGGACCCATGCCTTCCGACTCCGCCCCCGCCCCCGCGCGCGTGTCCGAGCTCGTCCGTGACGCCGCCGAGCGTCTCGCGCGCGCCGGCGTCGCCGACCCGCAGGTCGACGCCGAGCTCCTCGCGGCGCACGTGGCGGGCGTGCCGCGCGGAGCGGTGCAGGCGGCCGCGATCCGCGGAGACGAGTGGGATGCCGCATCCGCCGCCGCTCTGGACGCCCTCGTCGAGCGTCGCGCCGCTCGCGAGCCGCTGCAGCACCTCACCGGTCTGGCCCCGTTCCGCCACCTCGAGCTGGCCGTCGGACCCGGGGTGTTCGTTCCGCGCCCCGAGACCGAGATGGTCGCCCAGCTCGCCATCGACGCGCTCCGCGCCGCGGCTTCCCCGTCTCCCGTCGCCGTCGATCTCGGCACCGGGAGCGGGGCGATCGCGCTCGCGCTGGCAACCGAGGTGCCGCACGGCCGGGTGTACGCCGCCGAGAACTCGGTCGACGCGTTCGCGTGGACCACGCAGAACTTCGCCCGCATCGGCGCCGGCAACGCGCACCTGACGTTCATCGACCTCGCCGATGCCTTCCCCGACCTCGACGGAACGGTGTCGGTGGTGGTGTCCAACCCGCCGTACGTCCCGGATGCCGCGATCCCCCGGGATCCCGAGGTGCGCCTCTTCGACCCGCCGGCGGCCCTGTACGGGGGAGCGGACGGGCTCGACGTGGTGCGCGTGGTGAGCCGCGTCGCCCTGCGCCTGGCCCACCCCGGCGGCACCGTCGTGATCGAGCACGGCGAGTGGCAGGGGGAGCAGATCCGGGCGATCCTCGCGGCCGACGGCTGGCGCGCTCCCGCGACCCACCCCGACCTCACGATGCGCGACCGCGCGACCACCGGCATCCGGCCCTGATCCGTCATCCGGCGCGTCGCCGCCTCGGGCGGGTTCGCGGGGGAGCCCCCCGTAGAATGGGCGGGCCATGTCCTCCCTCTTCGACACCCGCGACGAGGCGCAGCTGCTTCCCGCGATGCGCCAGGCGCGTCAGGCGATCGGGCGGGGCGATCTCGTGGTGCTGCCCACCGACACGGTGTACGGCGTCGCCGCCGACGCGTTCAACGCCCGCGCCGTGCAGGCGCTGCTGGATGCCAAGGGTCGGGGGCGGCAGTCGCCGCCGCCCGTGCTCGTGGCGGGCGTCACCACGCTGCGGGCTCTCGTAGCCGAGGTGCCCGAGCCCGTCGAGCGTCTGGTGGAGGCGTTCTGGCCCGGCGGGCTGACGATCGTGCTGCCCGCGCAGCCGTCGCTGTCGTGGGATCTCGGCGAGACGCGCGGCACGGTGGCCGTGCGCATGCCCGACCACCGGCTCGCGCTCGAGCTGCTCGAAGACACCGGACCCCTCGCGGTCTCCAGCGCCAACCTCACCGGGCAGGCCGCCGCCGTGCGCGCGATCGACGCGCGCGACATGCTCGGCGACAGCGTCGCGGTCTACCTCGACGGCGGACCGTCCAGCCGTGGCATCGCCTCGACGATCATTGATGCGACGAGCCTCGTCGGTGCGGCCGAGGAGCCCCTCGTGCGCGTGCTGCGCGAAGGGGCGATCGATCTCTCCGCCCTCCGCGGTGTGCTCGGCGACCTGCTCGAGCCCGACCCGGAGCGCACCGGAGCGCGCGCGCCGAGCGTCGCGGAGGACCCGCCCGCGTGAAGCAGTACGTCTTCACCATCATCCTCACCGCGGCGATCACCCTGGCGTTGTCCTGGGCGGTCTGGCAGCTGAGTCTGAAGTTCAAGCTGTACCCCGGAATCCGCGAACGCGACGTCCACAAAACGCCCACGCCGCGCCTCGGCGGGATCGCGATGTTCCTGGGCGTCTGCGCCGCGTTCGCCGTCTCGGCGCACAACCCCTTCTTCTCGATCTTCTGGATCGACCCGAAACCCGTGCTCGCCGTGCTCGCCGCGACGCTCATCATCGTGCTCATCGGCGTCGCCGACGACCTGTGGGATCTCGACTGGATGATCAAACTCGGCGCCCAGTTCCTGGCCGCCGGCGTGATCGCGTGGTTCGGCGAGCTGCAGATCTACACGCTCCCGATCGGCGGTCTCACCGTGCCGCCGTGGGTGAGCTTCACGCTCACGGTGTTCTCGATCGTCGTGGTGATGAACGCGGTCAACTTCATCGACGGGCTCGACGGGCTCGTCGGCGGCGTCTGCCTCATCGCCAACGTCATCTTCTTCGCATACTCCTACATCCTGGTGCGCGACATCGGTGCGAACTCGTTCTTCAACCTCGCCTCGTTCATCGCCGCCGTGCTGATCGGCGCCTGCTTCGGCTTCCTCCCGCTGAACTGGAGCCCCGCGAAGCTGTTCATGGGCGACTCCGGCGCGCTCATGCTCGGACTCCTGATGGCGGTCTCGGCGATCGCGATCACCGGCACCCTCGAACCCGCCGTGCTCGACCCCAGCCAGTTCGGCCGCTCCCAGCTGCTCGGTGCCTTCATCCCGATCGTGCTGCCGATCGTGGTCGTGCTGCTGCCCCTGCTCGACTTCGGGCTGGCCGTGGTGCGACGCATGAGCGCCGGCAAATCGCCGTTCTCGCCCGACCGCAAGCACCTGCACCACCGCATGCTCGACATGGGGCACACCGATCGCGACGCCGTGCTGATCTTCTACGCGTGGACCGCCGTGGTCGGTCTCGCCGTGCTGCTGATGTACATCGGCACCCGGGAGGACTGGCCCGGCCAGTACCTCCTCGGCGTCGCCTTCGGCGTCGTCGGCGTCGCCGCGTGCCTCGCCGTCACCCTGCTCCCGTCCCGGCGCCGGCCGCGCCGCCCCCCGTCCTTCGCCGTCCCCCCGCCTCAGGAGGCCCCGCAATGAGCCCCAGTCCCGTCTCCAGCACCCCGGTGCTGCGCACCGCCCTCGTCTGGTCGGCGATCGTCACCGGAGTCCTCGCCGTCGTCGGCGCCGTCGCCGGACTCCTCGTCGGAGGCGCCGACGGCCTGTGGAGCGCCCTCGTCGGGGTGCTCGTGGCCGCCGTCTTCCTCGCCATCACCGGCGCCAGCATCCTGATCGCCAACCGCTGGTACGGCCAGCCGCTGTACGTGCCGCTGTTCTTCGGCATCGTGCTGGGCGGATGGATCCTGAAGTTCGTCGTGTTCATCGTGGCGCTGCTCGTGCTGCGCGGCCAGCCCTGGATCCAGCCGACGGTGTTCTTCGTCGCGGTCGTGGTGTCGGTCCTCGCCGCCCTCGCGGTGGACGTCGTGGTGCTGCTGAAGCTGCGCGTACCGACGGTCAGCGACACGACCCTCCCCGGTGTCGTGCCCGAGGACACCGCGATATCTCGACGTCGAGACATCGACGACGCCTGAGCGCACGTCCGGGTCCCGCGAGTTTGGTAGGGTGGGTGTTGCGCCCGCCCGCTCATCCGTGAGTACCTGCGGAGTGACTCACCGACCATCGTCGCACCGGCTTGCACCGGCGCCCCGAAGCTGGAGCCAGCGCTGTCTATCCATGTCGCGAGCCTGATCGCCAAAGCTGCCGAGTCCGACGGCGGCGGATTCCATCCGCCATCGATCACCGACTTCTTCCCGCCCGTCTTCTTCGAGGGCACGGTCTTCGCGTTCAGCCGGATCAACCTCATCCAGATTCTGGCGACCGCCGTCCTGGTGATCCTGTTCGTCGTCGGCACGCGCCGCATGAAGATCGTCCCGACCCGCTTCCAGAGCGTCGTCGAGATGGGTCTCGACTTCGTGCGGGTCAACATCGCGCACGATCTGCTGGGCCGCAAGGACGGCAACCGCTTCCTGCCGATCCTGACGACCCTGTTCTTCATGATCCTGTTCATGAACCTGACCGGCATCATCCCGGGCCTCAACATCGCGGGCACGAGCGTCATCGCGGTGCCGCTGCTGCTCGCCCTGGTCTCGTACGTGACGTTCATCTACGCCGGTGTGAAGAAGAGCCCCGGCAACTTCTTCAGGAACGCGCTGATGCCTCCGGGCCTGCCGTGGTTCCTCTACATCCTGATCATCCCGCTCGAGTTCCTCTCGACGTTCATCATCCGGCCCGTCACGCTGACGCTCCGACTGCTGATGAACATGATCGTCGGGCACCTCATGCTGGTGCTGTTCTTCTCCGCGACGCAGTTCTTCCTGTTCACCCTGAGCGGGTTCTGGAGCGTTCTCGGCGTGGGCACCCTCGCGTTCGGCTTCGTCTTTACCCTGTTCGAACTCCTGGTGGGCTTCCTCCAGGCCTATGTCTTCACGATCCTCACCGCGGTCTACATCCAGCTCGCGGTAGCGGAAGAGCACTGAGCGGGTCGGCATCCGCCGACCCACCCAACCGAAAGGAAACACACCGTGGACGCAACTACGGTTCTCGCCCAGGTCACCGGCTCGATCGCGAGCGTCGGCTACGGTCTCGCTGCGATCGGCCCGGCCATCGGCGTGGGCATCGTCGTCGGCAAGACGATCGAGGGCGTCGCCCGTCAGCCTGAGCTGGCCGGCCGCCTGCAGGTGCTGATGTTCATCGGCATCGCCTTCACCGAGGCCCTCGCCTTCATCGGCATCGCCACGGGCTTCATCTTCGGCTTCTGACCTCCCCGACACGTAAGGAGACAGGATGCTTCCGGCTCTTGTCATACACGCCGCCGAAGGGACCACGGCTCCGCCGAACCCGCTCTTGCCGGCGTACTACGACATCATCTGGTCGGCGGTCTGCTTCGTCGTCATCCTGGTGGTGTTCTGGCGGGTCGTCCTGCCGCGGATGACCGCGCTCCTGGATGCGCGCTCCGCGGCGATCGAGGGCAACATCGCCAAGGCCGACGAGGCGCAGCGTCAAGCGGAGGCGGCTCTCGAGGAGTACACCGCCCAGCTCGCCGACGCGCGCAAGGAGGCCGGTGAGATCCGCGACGCCGCCCGCGAGGACGGCAAGAAGATCGTCGCCGAGGCGAAGGACACGGCGTCCGCCGAGGCCGCGCGTCTGACCGCGACGGCGCACACCCAGATCGAGGCGGAGCGCCAGTCGGCTCTCGTGTCGCTGCGTGGCGAGGTGGGCACGCTCGCTCTCGATCTCGCCGGCAACGTCATCGGCGAGACCCTCTCCGACGATGCCAAGGCGCAGGCGGTCGTGGACCGCTTCCTGGCGGACCTCGAGGCATCCGAGGGAGCCAAGGCGTAATGGGCAGCGCGACCACTCAGGCCCGCACGGCCACCACGGCGGCCCTGGCCGCCGCGACGGCCGTCGACCTCGATGTGGCCCGTGAGCTGTTCGCCGCCGCACGCGCCCTCGACGACTCGTCGCACCTCGGTGGTGCGCTGGCCGATTCGGCCGCGTCGCCGCAGGCGCGTGCGCAGGTCGTCGCCGCGGTCTTCGGACCGTCGGTGAAGCCGGTCACGGCGGCTCTGCTCACCACCGCGGTGCAGCAGCGCTGGTCTTCGGCGTCCGACCTCATCGACGGCATCGAAGACCTCGCCGTACGCTCGGCCGCGATCTCGTCACCCGACGTCGACATCGAGGGTGAGCTGTTCCGCTTCTCCCGCACGGTCGCCGAGAACCCCGAGCTCGAGCTCGCCCTCGGCAGTCGGCTGGGGGATGCTGCGGCCAAGGGCGCGCTCGTCGACGCGCTGATCGGCGGCCGCGCGAGCGCTGCGACCACGCTCGTGGTCTCATCCCTGGTGCGTCAGCCGCGCGACCGCCGCGTGCGCACGCTGCTGAACGACGCGATGAAGACGGTCGCGCAGCAGCGCGGCCGCACCGTCGCCACGGTCGTGACCGCCGTGCCGCTGGGCGAGGCGCAGGTCTCGCGGCTGGCCGCGGCGCTGACGGCCAAGTACGGCACCGCCATCTCGGTCAACACGGTCGTCGACCCGTCGGTCGTGGGCGGTCTGCGCGTGCAGGTCGCCGATGACGTCATCGATGCGAGCGTCTCGTCTCGTCTCGCCGACCTCCGGCAGCGACTGGCCGGCTGAACATTCGCCGCCGTAAGGCGGAGGTTTCGGGGCCCAGAGCCCCACACGGAAGCATCTGAGTAAAGGGAAGACAATGGCAGAACTATCGATCAGCCCCGACGTCATCCGTGACGCGCTGAAGGATTTCGTCGCCGCCTACGAGCCCTCGGGCGCCGCGGCGACCGAGGTCGGCACCGTCATCGACGCCGCCGACGGCATCGCTCACGTCGAGGGTCTTCCCGGCGTCATGGCCAACGAGCTGGTGAACTTCTCCGACGGCACGCAGGGTCTGGCGCTCAACCTCGATGAGCACGAGATCGGCGTCGTCGTCCTGGGCGAGTTCTCCGGCATCGAGGCCGGCCAGGAGGTCACCCGCTCCGGCGAGGTGCTCTCGGTCGCCGTCGGCGACGGCTACCTCGGTCGCGTGGTCGACCCGCTGGGCAACCCGATCGACGGCCTCGGCGAGGTCGCGACCACCGGCCGTCGCGCGCTCGAGCTGCAGGCTCCCGGCGTCATGCAGCGCAAGTCGGTGCACGAGCCGCTGCAGACCGGCATCAAGGCCATCGACGCGATGATCCCCGTCGGCCGCGGCCAGCGTCAGCTCATCATCGGCGACCGCCAGACCGGCAAGACCGCGATCGCGATCGACACGATCATCAACCAGAAGGCCAACTGGGAGTCGGGCGACGTCACCAAGCAGGTGCGCTGCATCTACGTCGCGATCGGCCAGAAGGGCTCCACGATCGCCTCCGTGAAGGGTGCGCTCGAAGACGCCGGTGCGATGGAGTACACGACGATCGTCGCCGCTCCCGCCTCCGACCCGGCCGGCTTCAAGTACCTCGCCCCCTACACGGGCTCGGCCATCGGCCAGCACTGGATGTACGAGGGCAAGCACGTCCTCATCATCTTCGACGACCTCACGAAGCAGGCCGAGGCCTACCGTGCCGTCTCGCTCCTCCTGCGCCGCCCGCCGGGCCGCGAGGCCTACCCCGGTGACGTCTTCTACCTGCACTCCCGTCTGCTGGAGCGTTGCGCGAAGCTGTCGGACGAGCTCGGCGCCGGATCGATGACGGGTCTGCCGATCATCGAGACCAAGGCCAACGACGTCTCGGCCTACATCCCGACCAACGTGATCTCGATCACGGACGGACAGATCTTCCTGCAGTCCGACCTGTTCAACGCCAACCAGCGTCCCGCGGTCGACGTGGGCATCTCGGTGTCCCGTGTCGGCGGCGACGCGCAGGTCAAGTCGATCAAGAAGGTCTCCGGCACGCTCAAGCTCGAGCTCGCCCAGTACCGCTCGCTCGAGGCGTTCGCGATGTTCGCGAGCGACCTGGACGCGGCATCCCGTCGTCAGCTCTCCCGTGGTGCACGCCTCACCGAGCTGCTCAAGCAGCCGCAGTACTCGCCGTACCCGGTCGAGGAGCAGGTCGTCTCGATCTGGGCCGGAACCAACGGCAGGCTCGACACGATCGAGGTCGAGGACGTGCTGCGGTTCGAGCGCGAGCTGCTGGACTACCTGCGCCGCAACACCACGATCCTCGACACCCTGCGTGAGAAGAACGTGCTCGACGACGACACGGCCGCCGAACTGGCGTCCAAGACCGACGAGTTCATCCTCGAGTTCCAGGGGGGCAAGGGTCAGTCGATCGGCGCACCGGGCAACGAGAAGATCGCCGCCGCCGACGCCGGTGACGTGAACCAGGAGAAGATCGTCAAGGGCCGCCGCTAAGGCGCTGCGAGACACGAACCATGGGCGCACAACTCCGGGTCTACAAGCAGAAGATCTCTTCTGCGCAGACCACCAAGAAGATCACGAAGGCGATGGAGCTCATCGCCGCCTCGCGTATCCAGAAGGCCATGGCGCGCGTGCGGGCATCGTCCCCGTTCGCGCGCGCCGTGACCCGGGCGGTGTCCGCGGTGGCGACGCACTCCAACATCGAGCATCCGCTGACGCGGGAGCGCGAGGTCATCCGCCGCTCCGCCGTCGTGATCTTCGCCTCCGACCGCGGGCTCGCCGGCGCGTTCAACTCGCAGATCCTGCGCGAGGGCCTCGAGCTGGCCGAGCTGCTGCGCTCGCAGGGCAAGGAGGTCTCGTTCTACCTCGTCGGTCGCCGTGCGGTGGGCTACTTCCAGTTCCGCCGCATCGAGACCGCCGCGGAATGGACGGGTGACACCGACACGCCCGCGTTCCGTACCGCGGAGGAGATCTCCGAGACGCTGCTGGAGGCCTACAACCGCGGCGGCTCCGAAGGCGGCGTCGACGAGATCCACCTCGTGTACAACCGCTTCGTCAGCATGATGACCCAGTCGCCGGAGCAGGTCCGCCTCCTCCCGCTCGAGGTCGTCGAGGCGGAGGAGTCCACGTCGGCGCAGGTGTACCCGCTCTACGAGTTCGAGCCCGACGCCGAGACGGTGCTCGACGCGCTCCTGCCCGTCTACATCCAGAGCCGCGTCTTCAACGCGCTCCTCCAGTCGTCGGCCGCCAAGCACGCCGCGACCCAGAAGGCGATGAAGTCGGCCAGCGACAACGCCGACAAGCTCATCACCGACTACACGCGCCTGCGCAACAACGCGCGCCAGGCCGAGATCACGCAGCAGATCGCCGAGATCGTCGGCGGCGCCGATGCTCTGGCATCGGGCAAATAGACCTCACACGAAAGAGAATGAAGCCATGAGCCTCACCGCTGAGAAGACGGAGACCGCCGTCGTCGGACGCGTCGCGCGCGTCACGGGTCCGGTCGTCGACATCGAGTTCCCGCACGACTCGATCCCCGACATCTACAACGCTCTGAAGACCACGATCACGATCGGGTCCGAGTCGACCGAGATCACGCTCGAGGTCGCGCAGCACCTCGGCGACGATCTGGTCCGCGCCATCGCCCTCAAGCCGACCGACGGCATCGTCCGCGGCCAGGAGGTGCGCGACACCGGCGAGCAGATCACCGTCCCGGTCGGCGACGTCACCAAGGGCAAGGTGTTCAACGTCACCGGCGAGATCCTCAACGGCACCCCCGGTGAGACCGTCGAGATCACCGAGCGCTGGCCGATCCACCGCAAGGCGCCCAACTTCGACCAGCTCGAGTCGAAGACCACGATGTTCGAGACCGGCATCAAGGTCATCGACCTGCTGACCCCCTACGTGCAGGGTGGCAAGATCGGCCTGTTCGGCGGTGCCGGCGTCGGCAAGACCGTGCTCATCCAGGAGATGATCCAGCGCGTCGCGCAGGACCACGGCGGCGTGTCGGTGTTCGCCGGCGTCGGTGAGCGCACGCGCGAGGGCAACGACCTCATCGCCGAGATGGAGGAGGCGGGCGTCTTCGACAAGACCGCGCTCGTCTTCGGCCAGATGGACGAGCCGCCGGGAACGCGTCTGCGCGTGGCCCTGTCGGCCCTCACGATGGCGGAGTACTTCCGCGACGTGCAGAAGCAGGATGTGCTGCTGTTCATCGACAACATCTTCCGCTTCACGCAGGCCGGCTCCGAGGTGTCGACCCTCCTCGGCCGCATGCCCTCCGCGGTGGGCTACCAGCCCAACCTCGCCGACGAGATGGGTGTGCTCCAGGAGCGCATCACCTCGACGCGCGGTCACTCGATCACCTCGCTGCAGGCGATCTACGTGCCGGCCGACGACTACACCGACCCGGCACCGGCGACCACGTTCGCGCACCTCGACGCGACGACCGAGCTCAGCCGTGAGATCGCGTCGAAGGGCCTGTACCCGGCCGTCGACCCGCTGACCTCCACCAGCCGCATCCTCGACCCGCGCTACATCGGCGAGGACCACTACCGCGTGGCCACCTCGGTGAAGCAGATCCTGCAGAAGAACAAGGAGCTCCAGGAGATCATCGCGATCCTCGGTGTCGACGAGCTCTCCGAGGAGGACAAGGTCGTCGTGTCGCGTGCACGCCGCATCCAGCAGTTCCTCTCGCAGAACACCTACATGGCGAAGAAGTTCACCGGTGTCGAGGGCTCCACGGTCCCCATCAAGGAGACCATCGAGTCCTTCGACGCGATCGTCAAGGGCGACTTCGACCACGTGGCCGAGCAGGCCTTCTTCAACGTCGGCGGCATCGGCGACGTCGAGGAGAAGTGGGCGCAGATCCAGAAGGAGAACGGCTGACATGCCGGTTCGCGTGAGTCTCGTCTCCGCCGACGCGGAGGTCTGGACGGGGGAGGCGTCGCTCGTGATCGCCAAGACCGTCGAGGGCGAGATCGGCTTCATGGCCGGTCACGAGCCCGTGCTCGCCATCCTCGCCGAGGGTCAGGTGCGCATCACGCAGACCGACGGGACCAAGATCCAGGCGAACGCGCAGGACGGCTTCCTCTCGATGGAGGGCGACGATCTCACCATCGTGGCGGGGAACGCCGCGCTCATCTCCTGACCGCTACGCAACGCGACGCCCCGGTGCCCTCGACGGGTCGCCGGGGCGTTTCGTCTCATCGTCGTGCTCGTCGCCCCGCCTGAGAACGGACCCATCGTGCTGATCCTCCTGCCGCCCTCCGAGACCAAGCGTCCGGGCGGTGCCCGTGGCCCGATGCGGCTGGATGCGCTGTCGTTCCCGGAGCTCACCGCGGCCCGCGCGTCCGTCGTGGACGCGCTCGTGGCGCTCTCCGCAGACCCCGCCGAGGCATCCCGTGTCCTCAGACTCGGGGCCACTCAGCAGGGGGAGGTCGCGGTCAACGCCGCCCTGCGAACGGCACCGGTGATGGCGGCGGTCGACCGCTACACCGGCGTGCTCTACGACGCGCTGGACGCGGCATCCCTCGACGCCGCCGCACGCCGCTGGCTGGGACGCAGCGTCGCCATCCACTCCGCTCCGTTCGGACCGGTGCGCGCCCTCGATCGCATCCCGTCGTACCGGCTCGGCGCGGGGGCGTCGCTCCCGGGCCTGCCCGCGCTGACCCGGGTGTGGGCCGATGCCGCCTCCGCCGCGATCGCGCGGCACGCGGGTGGATTCGTCCTCGACCTGCGGTCCGAGGCCTACACGGCTCTCGGGCCGGTGCCCGCGTCGGTGACGTCCGCCTACCTGCGGGTGGTCACCGAGTCCGCCGACGGCACGGTGCGCGCCCTGAACCATTTCAACAAGCATGCGAAGGGCGCCCTGGTGCGCGCGCTCGCCGGATCACGGCCCCGGATCGGATCGGTGCGGGCGCTGCTGCAGTGGGCGGATGCCTCGGGGCTCCGGCTGCGCGAGGGCGCTCCAGGGGAACTCGATCTCCTCGTGTGAGCCTCGCGCGGCCGTGTGCCGGGAATGAACGTGGGACGACATTCCTGGGAATCAACTGACAGTGCGACCCGGTCATCGCTAGCATGTGCTCGGCGGGGATGTCTCCTCGTCCATCTGATCCGTCTCACGAAGGGGACGTGAATGTACTCCGATCCGAGCAACGCCGCGGCACTCGCGGCGCTCGCCGTTTTCTACGGCTTCCTGTTCATCATCGCCATCGCCGGATACGTCATCGGGGCGTTCTTCCTGATGAAGGTGTTCGAGAAGGCGGGCGTCCAAGGCAAGTGGCGGGCCTGGGTGCCCGTCTACAACTACCTCGTGTTCGCCAAGCTCGGCGATGTGTCGCCCTGGGTGGTGCTCGGCGCGCTCGTGCTGACGATCATCCCGATCCTGAACTACATCACCTGGCTGGCCATGGTCGCCGTCCTCGTCATGGCCGCGTACCGGGTCAACCAGAAGTTCGGCAAGGAATGGCCGATCCTGCTCCTCTTCCTCATCCCCTCGGTGGGTGTGCTGGTGTGGCTGGGCATGCTGGCGTTCGGCAGCGCGCGCTGGAACCCCGCCGTCGGCCCCTCGCCGTGGGCCAACTCGTTCCTCAAGGACACCACGGTCTGGCAGGGCGTCCCCGTCCAGCCGGGCGCTCCCGCACCGGGGTATCAGGCCCCCGCGGGCTACCAGCCGCCGGCCGGCTACCAGCCTCCGGCGCCGCCGGCGGGCTACCAGCCTCCGGCACCGCCGGCCGGCTACCAGCCGCCCGCGCCGCCCGCAGCCGGTCCCGCGACCCCGCCGCCGCCGGCCGGACCGGTGACGCCGCCGCCCGCCGCTCCCGAGCCGCCGGCTGCTCCCGAGCCGCCCAGCGCTCCGCCGGCAGGCCCGGAAGAGCCCCGACCCTGACCATCGCGAAGCGCCCCCCGTCCGCGGGGGGCGCTTCGCCGTCGTGTCCGGACCGGCACCCCGCGCGAGGCCGGAAACCCGGTGCCACTAAGATATGAGCACCCGGTGTCCACAGACGCCGGGGCTTCGTGCGATCGGGAAGGACGACGGCGTGCCCGAGGTTTCCACCCGCTCCCGCACGATGCGGCTGCCCGACGGCGACATCGCGGTCAGCTGGGCGGCCGTGACCCACACGGGGCGGCGCCGTGACACCAATCAGGACGCCGTGCTGGCAGACTTCCCCCTCTTCGTCGTGGCAGACGGCATGGGCGGCCACATCGGCGGCGAGATCGCCAGCGCGAGCACGGTGGAGCGCCTGCGTCCGGTCGCCGCATCGGGCACGGTCACGACGCGCCACATCGAGGAGGCGCTCGCCGACGCGGTGCGCGACATCGCCTCGCACGTCGACAACACCGACGACGGCACCGGCACCACCGTGACCGGCGTGTACCTCGACAGCAGCGGGGAAGACCCGCACTGGGTGACGCTCAACATCGGCGACTCGCGCGTCTATCTCGTGCGCGACGGACAGATCGTGCAGATCACCACCGACCACTCCGTCGTCCAGGAGCTGCTCGCGGCCGGGCGTCTCAGTCCCGAGGAGGCGGAGAACCACCCCTACGGCAATGTGATCACGCGGGCGGTCGGACCGAGCGAGGCGGTTGCGCCCGACTACGTGCGCCTCGACGTCGTCGACGGCGACCGTTTCGTGGTGTGCTCGGACGGACTCACCAAGGAGCTCACCGACTACGGCATCCAGCACTTCCTCGCCGAGCACGACGATCCCGCGGCGGCGGTCGACGCGATGCTCGAGGCGGCGCTGGAGAACGGCGGTCGCGACAACATCTCGATCATCGTGGTCAACTCCGCGCTCCTCGGGGCGGGGACGGATGCCTCGGTCGCGCTCGACGAGGTCGCCGACACCACGGCGCCGGTCGCGGTCGACGGCTCCTCCACACGCGGCGCCTGAGCCCCGGCATCCGCGGATCGCACCCCGCGGGCGGATCGCACGCCCCGCACGGCGATCCGCGGGACTTGACTCTCCGTCATGCCCCGCCGCGCCGCCCGCCCCACCGCCTCGACCCGCTCGTCGAGTGGGTCCCGCTCCGGCGGACGTGCTCGGACGGCCGATCCCGCACCGGCCCGCGCGACGGTGGCCCCGCCGACCGAGCTCTCCCCGGACGACGACCCGATCCCCCTCCCCGCCGCGTGGACACCGCCGCCGAGGCCGCCGTTCCCCGTGCTCGCCTCGATCGTGCCCGTCGCCGGAGCGGTGGGCCTGTGGATGGTGACGGGGTCGATCCTGTCGCTGTGGCTCGCGCTGCTCGGCCCCGTGATCGCGGTGGCCACCCTCGCCGACGGTGCGCGCGGCGCGCGTCGCGCGCGCCGGGCCGCCGTCGCGGACGGCGCGCGCACCGTCGCGGCCGCCGAGGTCGAGATCGCGCGGCGCCACCGCGGCGAGCGCGCGCGGCTGCGGGCACGGCACCCCGACGTGGCCGCCTTCCTCCGCGACGGCGACGAGATCTGGCGGGCGGTCCCGGGGCGCGGGGGACACCTCGTGGCCGGGGCGGGCACCCGGTCGAGCGAGGTGCGGGTCACCGGCGGCACGGAGGACGCCGCGGCCGTTCGGCTGCGCGTACGCGCGCGGCTGCTCGACGATGCCCCCGTCACGGTGCCCCTCGACGCGGGCATCGCCGTCGGCGGTCCCGACGTGCTGGCCGACGCGGTCGCCCGAGCCCTCGTGGTGCAGCTGTGCCTGTCGCATCCGCCCGGCGAGCTGCAGGTGCGCGGCGGGCGCGACACGCAGGGATGGATCGACGCGCTACCGCACCGTCGGGTGCCCGGCGGGCGGGTCGTCGCCCTGGTCGGAGTGGACGAGCCCGCGCCCCCCGACGTCGATGCCGTCGTGCTGCGCACCGCCCGCGGTGCGCCCGCCCCGCCCGCCTGCACCGCCGTGCTCACCGTCGAGGCGCCCGGGAGCGCGCGGCTGGACTACCACGGCGAGGTCCGCGAGCTGGCCGTGGAGGGGATCTCGCTCGACCAGGCCGGCGAGATCGCCGCGGACCTCGCCGGGCGCGCGATCGTGCGGGGCCATCGCGCCGACGACGAGCGACCGGTGCGGCTCGCCGACCACCTCCCGGCAGCCGGTGGGGCCTCCCGCGACCGCGATGGACTGCGGGCGGTCATCGGCCGGCACGGCGACGGGGAGTGCGCGGTCGATCTGGTTGCCGACGGCCCGCACGCTCTGGTGGCCGGGGTGACCGGTTCGGGCAAGAGCGAGCTGCTCATCACGTGGGTGCTGGCGCTGTGCGCAGGGCGCTCCACGCGCGACGTCGGCGTCCTCCTCGCCGACTTCAAGGGCGGAACGGCCTTCGACGCGCTCGCCGACGTGCCGCACGTGACGGGGGTGATCACAGACCTCGACGGCGGCGGGGCGCGTCGTGCGATCGAGAGCCTGCAGGCCGAGGTGCGGTGGCGGGAGGGCGAGCTCGCGCGGGTGGGCGCGCGCGACATCCGCGATCCGCGCGTGGAGCTTCCCCGCCTCGTGATCGTGGTCGACGAGTTCGCCGCGCTCCTGGGCGCCCACCCCGAGCTGCACGCGGTGTTCACCGACGTCGCCGCGCGCGGGCGGGCGCTCGGCATGCACCTGATCCTCGGCACGCAGCGCATCGCGGGAACCGTCCGGGAGTCCTTGCTGGCGAACTGCCCGCTGCGCATCAGTCTGCGCGTCACCGACGCCGCCGACAGCCGTGCGGTGATCGGCACCGACCAGGCCGCGCTCCTGCCTGGCGGTTCCGCGGGCGCCGGTCGCGCACTCGTGCGGCGCGCGGCGGACGGGATGCCTCACCCCGCCCGGATCGCGCTGGCCACCGCCGGCGACATCGCCGCGATCGCGGGGCGCGACGCGGGGCCGCGGCCGCGGCGGCCGTGGCTGCCCGCCCTCCCCGCGAGCGTGCGTCTGGACGACCTCGACGCCGCGCCCGGCGCGATCCGCCTCGGTCTGATCGACGAGCCCGAGCAGCAGCGGCAGGTCACCGCGACGCTCGCCCTCGCCGACCAGGGCCTCCTCGTGCTGGGCGGGGCCGGCACCGGACGCTCGTCGGTGCTGGCCGCGATCGCCGCACAGGCGCCCGGCGACGCGGTGCGGGTGCCGTCGTCGGGGGAGGCCGCGTGGGACGCTGTCGCCGCGCTCGTCGAGCACGCACCCGCCCCCGGATCGATCGTGCTGATCGACGATCTCGACGCGCTCGCCGGCGCACTGCCGCAGGAGTACGCGGTGGTGCTGCTCGAACGGGTCGAGCGGCTCGTGCGCAGCGCCGGTGCCGCGGGCGTGCTCGTCGTGGCGTCGATGCGCCGGCTGACCGGACCGGCGGTGCGCATCGCCGAGCTGCTGCCCCGACGCGCGCTCCTGGCGATGCCTTCGCGCGCCGAGCACATCGCCGCCGGCGGCGACGGCGCGCACCACCGCTCCGACGCCCCGCCCGGCCGTGGCCGCCTCGATGGCCGCGCGATCCAGTTCGTGCGGGTGCGAGGAGGCGGCGGGGTGGCAGCCGTCGTCCGTCCCGAAGTCGACTGGTTCCCCGTCGGCCCGACAGCACTCGTCGCGCGGCGCTCGGCGGGCCTGCGCGATGTGCTGGCGGCCTGGACCGATGCCGGAGCGACGGTGCTGTCCGTCGATGACGCCGTCCGGCTCGGCGAGGACGCCCTCGCGACCGCACGGTCCCCGCACGTGGTGGTGGGCGCCGCCGACGACTGGCAGCGGCGGTGGGCGCTGCTGACCCGCCTGCGCGGCGATCACGATCTCGTCGTGGACGCCGCGTGCGCCCCGGAGTACCGCATCCTCACCGGGGACCGCGAGCTTCCGCCGTACTGCTCTCCGGGTGCCTCGCGGGCGTGGCTGCGCACGGCCGACGCGGCCGCACGGCGCATCGTGCTGCCCCGCCCGCAGGAGCCGGAGAGGTTCGGCACTTGACCGCCGGCCACGCGCAGCCCTACGTTCAGCCCATGGCAACCACTCCGATCGACCTCGCCCGACCCGAGGGCAAAGGTCTCGCCGCAGGCACGCTCGGCCTCTGGGGGTCGACCGTCATCGGGCTCGCCTCCACCGCTCCCGTCTACTCCCTCGTCGCCACGCTCGGCTTCGTGGTGCTGGCGGTGGGCGCGCAGGCGCCGATCGCGTTCGTGATCGCGTTCCTCCCGATGCTGTTCATCGCCTTCGCGTATCGCGAGCTCAACAACGACGTGCCCGACTGCGGCACCACGTTCACGTGGGGCACGAAGGCGTTCGGGCCGTGGGTGGGCTGGATGGGCGGCTGGGGCGTCGCCGTGGCCGGCATGATCGTGCTGGCCAACCTCTCGCAGGTCGCCGGCATCTACTTCTGGGCGTTCATCGACGGCATCGTCGGCAGCCCGGACGACGCGCTGCTGTCGGCCAACGTCCCCCTGGTCACCGCCACCGGCGTGGTGTTCATCGTCGCGATGACGTGGATCAGCTGGCGCGGGGTCGAGATCGGCGAGCGCATCCAGAACGTCCTGCTCGGCATCCAGTACGTCGCGCTGGCGATCTTCGTGGTCGTCGCCCTCTGGCACTTCTTCGACGGGTCGGCGCCCGATGCCACGCCGTTCGACTGGTCGTGGTTCAACCCGTTCGCGTTCGGCGACTGGAGCAGCTTCGTGCAGGCGACCCTCCTGGCGATCTTCATCTACTGGGGCTGGGACACGTGCCTGGCGCTCAACGAGGAGACGAAGGACCCCAAGCGCATCCCGGGTCGTGCGGCGTTGCTGACCACGATCATCCTGCTGGTGACCTACGTCGGCGTCACGATCGCGGCGATGATGTACGCCGGCCTGGGCGACACCGGAACGGGACTGGGCAACCCCGACAACTCCGGCGACTTCTTCCTCGCGATCAAGGACGGGCTGCTGGGACCTGCCGGCTGGCTGCTGGTGCTCTCGGTGATGATCTCGGCGATCTCCTCGACCCAGACGACGATCCTCCCGACGGCGCGCGGCACGCTCGCCATGGCCGCCTACAAGGCACTGCCCAAGCGGTTCGCGTCGGTCCACCCGCGGTACAAGACGCCGTCGTTCTCCACCCTGGTGATGGGGGCCGTCGCGATCGTGTACTACGTGGGCATGACCCTCATCAGCGACAACATCCTGCAGGATTCGATCCTGTCGCTGGGTCTCGCGATCGCGTTCTACTACGGCATCACCGGCTACGCGTGCGTCTGGTACTTCCGCCGCACGCTGTTCGACTCGGCGCGCAACTTCTTCTACCGGCTGGTGTTCCCCCTGCTGGGCGCGCTCATGCTCACGTACGCGTTCATCCAGTCGGCGATCGACATGTACGCCACCGACTACGGCAACACGATCCTGCTCGGCATCGGCGGCACGTTCGTGGTGGGGATCGGCGCCCTCGCGTTCGGCGTCGTGCTGATGCTCATCTGGTTCATGTTCCCGCGCGCCAAGAAGTTCTTCCGCGGCGAGAGCCTCAACCGCGACACCCCCGTGCTGGTCCCCGACGACTCCGACTTCCGGTCGATCGACGGGGGCCTCGCCTGACCGCCGGCCCTCGACGCGTCGAGGGCCGGCGGACCGATCTCAGAGGACGTCGGCGAAGGATGCTGCGGCGAGCCCGTGCGCGGCGGCGACCCCGGTGTTGACCACGGCGCCGCCCGACGTGTTGAGCCCCAGGGCCAGCGCGGCATCCGCCCGCAGCGCGTCCTTCCACCCGCGCCGCGCGATCTGCCGCACGTACGGGAGTGTGGCGTTGGTGAGTGCCGACGTGGAGGTGTTGGGCACCGCCCCGGGCATGTTCGCGACGCAGTAGAACACCGTGCCGTGCACCTCGAAGGTCGGGTCGGCGTGGGTGGTGGGGTGCGTGTCGGCGAAGCATCCGCCCTGGTCGACGGCGATGTCCACCAGCACACTGCCCGGGCGCATGCGCGAGACCATGTCGTTCGTGACGAGCTTGGGCGCCTTGGCGCCCGGGATCAGCACCGACCCGATCACGAGGTCGGACGCGACGACCGCGCGGTCGAGGTCGAGCGGGTTGGAGGCGGCGGTCTTCACGCGGCCCTGGAAGTGATCGTCGAGGAACCGGAGCCGCTGGATGTTGGTGTCGAAGATCGTCACGTCGGCGCCGAGACCGACCGCGATCACCGCGGCGTTGGCCCCCGCCACCCCGCCGCCGATCACCGTCACCTGGGCGGGGCGGGTGCCCGGGACGCCCGACATGAGCAGTCCCAGTCCGCCGGCGGAGCGCATCAGCGTGTGCGCGCCGACCGTGGGTGCGAGTCGGCCGGCGACCTCGCTCATCGGCGCGAGCAGGGGCAGCGTTCCGCCCGGAAGCTGCACGGTCTCGTAGGCGATCGCCGTCACCCCGTCGGCCACGAGCCGGTCGGTGAGGGGGAGGTCGGCGGCCAGATGCAGGTAGGTGAACAGGGTCAGGTCGTCGCGGAAGTAGCCGTACTCGCTCGCGATGGGCTCCTTCACCTTGAGCACCAGCTCGGCACGAGCCCACACCTCGGCGGGATCGTCGATCAGGGTGGCGCCGGCGGCGAGGTACTCGTCGTCGCTCATCGACGAGCCGACGCCCGCGCCGCGCTGCACGGCGACGTCGTGCCCGGCGAGCACCAGGTCGTGCACGCCGGCGGGAGTGAGCGCCACGCGGTACTCGTTGTTCTTCACCTCGGTGGGGACGGAGATCCGCATCGATCGTCCTTTCCGCTCCTCGTGGGAGCGTCTCTAGAAGGCGGGGCGGATCGCCCCGACGGTTCCCCCGCCGCCGGAAATGGTCAGCGGGAGGGCGTTCATGGCGTCGGCGACGGCGGAGGCCGCCAGCGCGCCGGCGCGTTCGAGCAGGCGCAGGGCCACGACCGCCGCGGCGCGACCGTTTCCGTCGAGCATCTTCAGCGCGACGGTGGTGCCGTCGGGCGCGGTCATGACCATGACGCCTTCGGCGCCGCCCTTGGCGAAGACGCCGAGCCGTTCGATCACGATCGTGTCGTCGCGGCCGGGACCGTCGATCGTCCACGGGTGCTCGCGGACCGCGCGCACGAGGGCGCCGGCGCTGCGGTGCAGCGCGAAGGGCGAGGTCTCGGACGACGTGGCGACCCGGTGGATGCCGCGGGCGAGGCCGGCGAGCGTCAGGGCGAACACCGGGGCGCCGCATCCGTCCACCGCTGTCGCGGCCACGCGCTCGCCCGTGAGCCGCTCGACCACCTCGCGGATGTGCATCTGCAGCGGATGCGCGGGGTCGAGGTAGCCGTCCAGGTCCCAGCCGTTGACGGTGCAGGTCAGCAGCATCGCCGCGTGCTTGCCGGAGCAGTTCATGCGGATGCGGGCGGGCCGGCCGAGCTCGCGGACCATCTCGTCGCGGGCGGCGCGGTCGCCCGGCCAGGCGGGCGGGCATCCGAGCGCGTCCTCGCCGAGACCGGCGGCCGAGAGGATGTCGCGCACCACCGCGACGTGGCGGTCGGTGCCCGAGTGGCTCGCGGTCGACAGTGCCAGGCGCTCGCCGTCGAGGGAGGCGCCGGCCGTGAGGCATGCCAGGGCCT
Organism: Microbacterium fluminis; assembly: GCF_051549805.1. Taxonomy (GTDB): domain Bacteria; phylum Actinomycetota; class Actinomycetes; order Actinomycetales; family Microbacteriaceae; genus Microbacterium. The sequence continues at coordinate 3,042,033 of NZ_CP196042.1, read as the reverse complement.
GCATCGGCTTCATGCTCGAGCGGGGGAGGATCAGCGCCCCCGCGTCGCCGAGGGTCTCGACGACGGATCCGTCGGGGGCGAGCACGATGGCGGCACCGGCGTGCCGCGACTCGACGAAGCCGTTCCGATCGACGACGGCGAGCTCGACGGCTCCGGCGACGGGGAAGGTCTGCGGCACGCGGCCAGCCTACCGTCGGGCGGCCGCACGTCCGCGGGCGGCATGCCAGACTGGGCGCCATGCGGGGCGAGCACCGATACGCACTGACGACCATGTGGACGGGCGACCGCGGTACCGGCACGAGCGGGTACCGCGACTACGATCGCGCCGTGACGATCTCGATCGACGGCAAGCCCGAGCTGCTCGCCTCGGCCGACAAGCCCTTCCGCGGCGACCCGTCCCGCTGGAACCCCGAGGACCTGCTGCTGGCCGCCCTGAGCGAGTGCCACCTGCTGTCGTACCTGCACGCGTGCGTCACAGCGGGCGTGGTGGTCGTCGCGTACGAGGACGACGCCACCGGCGTGATGGTGGAGGACGGTCGCGGCGGGGGCGCCTTCCGCGAGGTGGTGCTGCATCCGCGCGTCATCGTCGCCGACGCGTCGATGGTGGATGCCGCCACCGCCGCGCACGCGCAGGCCCACGACTGGTGCTTCATCGCCAACTCCGTGAACTTCCCGGTGCGGCACGAGGCATCCGTCACCGTCGCCTGACGCGACGAGGCCCCGCCGACCGGAGTCGACGGGGCCTCGCACGGTGGTGGCCTACTTCACGTCGTCGTCGACCCAGTCCATCGACTTCGTGACGGCCTTCTTCCAGAGCCGCAGCTGACGGGCGCGCTCGTCCTCGTCGAGGTTCGGCTCCCAGCGCTTGTCCTCCTGCCAGTTGGCCCGCAGGTCGTCGAGGTTCGCCCAGAACCCGACGGCGAGCCCGGCCGCGTACGCGGCGCCCAGTGCGGTGGTCTCGGCCACGACGGGGCGCACCACCGGCACGCCGAGGATGTCGGCCTGGAACTGCATGAGCGCGTCGTTGGCGGTCATTCCGCCGTCGACCTTGAGCTCGGTGAGGTCGACACCGGAGTCGGCGTTGACCGCGTCGAGCACCTCACGGGTCTGGAAGGCGGTGGCCTCCAGCGCGGCGCGGGCGATGTGGCCCTTGTTGACGTAGCGGGTCATGCCCACGATGGCGCCGCGGGCGTCGGGGCGCCAGTACGGCGCGAACAGGCCCGAGAACGCCGGCACGAAGTACACGCCGCCGTTGTCGTCGACGGTCTTGGCCAGCGTCTCGACCTCGGGGGCGGACGAGATGAGCCCGAGCTGGTCGCGCAGCCACTGGATGAGCGACCCGGTGACGGCGATCGACCCCTCCAGCGCGTAGTGCGCGGGCTCGTCGCCGAGCTTGTATCCCAGCGTGGTGAGCAGACCGTTCTTGGAGTGGACGATCTCCTCACCCGTGTTGAAGATGAGGAAGTTGCCCGTGCCGTAGGTGTTCTTGCTCTCGCCCGCGTCGTACGCGGCCTGGCCGAACGTCGCCGCCTGCTGGTCGCCCAGGATGCCCGAGATCGGGGTCTCGCGCAGCAGCGAGGAGTCCTCGGCCTGGCCGTAGACCTCGGAGGAGGAGCGGATCTCGGGCATCATCGACCGCGGCACGCCGAACGTCTCGAGGATGTCGTCGCGCCACTCGAGCGTCGCGAGATCCATGAACATCGTGCGGCTGGCGTTGGTGACATCGGTCGCGTGCACACCGCCGTCGGTGCCGCCGGTGAGGTTCCACAGCACCCAGGAGTCGGTGGTGCCGAACAGGAGGTCGCCGGCCTCGGCGCGCTCGCGGGCGCCGTCGACGTTCTCGAGGATCCAGACGATCTTCGTGCCCGAGAAGTAGGTCGCCAGCGGGAGGCCCACGGTCTCCTTGAACCGCTCCACGCCGCCGTCCGCGGCCAGGCGGTCGACGATCGACTGCGTGCGGGTGTCCTGCCAGACGATGGCGTTGTAGACGGGCTCGCCGGTGTTCTTGTCCCACACCACCGCGGTCTCGCGCTGGTTCGTGATGCCGATCGCGGCGATGTCGTGGCGCGTGAGGTCTCCCTTCGAGAGGGCCTGACCGATCACCTCGCGGGTGTTGCTCCAGATCTCCTTCGGGTCGTGCTCGACCCAGCCGGGCTTGGGGAAGATCTGCTCGTGCTCCATCTGACCGACGGAGATCACGCTTCCCTTCTTGTCGAAGATCATCGCGCGGGTCGAGGTCGTGCCCTGGTCGATGGCGAGGACGTAGTCAGCCATTGTGGACTTCCTTGTCTTGTGGGTGTTCGGGTGAAGAGAGGGTGGGATGCCGCGGCTCACGGTGCCGCGGCATCCCGAGGTGTGTCAGGCGGCGAAGCGCATGAGGTTCAGCAGCACGGGAGCGAGCAGCGCGGCCAGGGCCCCGCCGATGAGGGGGCCGACCACCGGCACCCAGGCGTAGCTCCAGTCGCTGGAGCCCTTGCCCTTGATCGGCAGGATGGCGTGCGCGATGCGCGGACCGAGGTCGCGGGCCGGGTTGATCGCGTAGCCGGTCGGGCCACCCAGGGAGGCGCCGATGCCGACCACGAGGAGGGCGACGGGCACGGCGGTGAGCGGTCCGAGACCGCCGGGCGTGCCGATCTGGATGTCGCCGTAGTCGGCGAAGGCGAAGATCACGAACACCAGCACGAACGTCGCGATGACCTCGGTGACGAGGTTCCACCCGTAGGAGCGGATGGCCGGACCGGTCGAGAACACGCCGAGCTTCGCGGCCGGGTCGGGCTCGTCGTCGAAGTGCTGCTTGTAGGCGAGCCAGCACAGCACCGCGCCGATGATCGCGCCCACGAGCTGACCGGCGACGGCGATGGCGAACTGCGCGAACATGATCTTGCCTGCGATCAGCAGTCCGAGCGAGACCGCCGGGTTCAGCTGCGCGCCGGAGTAGGCCGAGGCGAGCACACCCGCGAACACCGCGAGGCCCCATCCCCAGTTGACCATCAGGAATCCGCCGGCGTTGCCCTTGGTCTTGGCCAGCACGGCGTTCGCGACCACGCCGCAGCCGAGCAGGATCAGCATCCCGGTTCCGACGGTTTCGGAGAGGAAATACAGTCCGAGGTTTACTTGCATGTCGACATTGACCTTTCTCTGGTGTGTCCGGATCGCCGCGTCGTCGCGGTTCCGGTCGGCCCTGGTTCAGAAACTAGGGCCTGGGTGGCGAGGGCGCCAGATGCGTCTCAGATCTCTACGGTGCCGACCTCCTCGAACTCGACGCGGTGGGCCTCGCGCAGGATCGCGACCGTGTCGGCGACCTCCTGCTCGCGGCGATCGAGATCCCAGCCCAGCGGCGCGGCGACCGCTTCGGCCACCTCCCGGAGCGTGTCGAGCGTCATGCCGCCGACGAACGCGATCGAGGTGCGCCGCAGCACGACATCGATGAGGTGCACGGGCTGCTCGGTGGCCGCGAGATGGGCGAGCTCGGCGGCGAAGTACGCCGGGGCGTGCGGCAACGGGGCGGCGTCGACGGGGAGCGCTGCCAGCACGTCGTCGGCGCGGGTGCCGTACCGGTGCAGCATCCGCTCCACCAGTTCGGTCGGATGCTGCGAGGCGTGCTCCTGCGCCCAGCTGCGGCGCGCGGCGGCGGTGCGCGGGAAGTCCTTGCCTCCTCCGATCGGCACGCCGGCGGTGCTGAGGCGGTGCGGACGGCCCAGCACCTCGAGGGCGCGGGTGCTCAGGTGCTCGGCCAGCGCGCGGAACGTCGTCCACTTCCCGCCCACGAGACTGAGCATGGGCGTGCCCTGGTGCGTGCCGTCGACGATGCGGTAATCGCGCGAGACGAAGCCCGGCGCGGTGTCGTCGTGGCGGGGGAGCGGGCGGATGCCCGAGAAGGTGTAGACGATCTGGGAGCGGTCGACCCGGATGGTCGGATAGACCTGGGCGACGAGGTCGAAGAAGTAGTCGATCTCGTCGTCGGTGCAGACCATCGGCTGCGACGGGTCGGCGTCGATGTCGGTGGTGCCCACCAGCACGCGGTCCTTCAACGGGTAGATCAGCACGATGCGGCCGTCGGAGTGCTCGAAGAAGATCTCCCGCCCCTTGGTCGCCGCGAGCAGCTCGGGGTGGTCGAGCACGATGTGCGACCCCTTCGTGCCGCCCATGAAGCGGGTCGGCATGCCCAGCGCGTCATTGGTGAGGTCGGTCCACGGGCCGGAGGTGTTCACGACGACCTTCGCGGGGACCGCGAACTCCTCCCCGCTCAGCTCGTCGCGCATGCGCACCGCGCCGCCCTCCATGCCCACGGCCGAGACGTAGTTGACCGCCGAGACCTTCGGCCCGCCGATCTCGATGCCGTCGTGGAGCACGTCGAGCGCGAGCCGCTCGGGGTCGTGCATCGATGCGTCGTAATAGGTGGCGGTGTACTTCAGGTCGGGATTCAGCTTCGGAAGCTCCGCCAGCGACTTCTTACGGCCGAGGAAGCGATGGCGCGGAACGGTGCCGCCGGCGCGCGAGAACGTGTCGTAGATGATGAGGCCGACCTTGATCAGCAGGGCGCCGCGCTCGCTGGGCTTTCCGCGGCCGTGGGTGACGAGGAGCCGGAACGGCGCCGACAGCACGCCGGACAGCGTCTTGAAGATGGGGATCGTGGTCTCCAGCGGCCGTACGTAGTGCGGCGCCGTCTTGAGCAGGTCGTTGCGCTCGGTGACGGCTTCTTTGACCAGTCGGAACTCGCCGTTCTCCAGGTAGCGGATGCCGCCGTGCACCATGTGGCTGGACGCGGACGAGGCGCCCGAGACGAAGTCGCCGCGTTCGACGAGGGCGACGCTGACGCCTTGCATCGCGAGATCGCGGAAGGTGGCGATGCCGTTGATGCCGCCCCCGATGATCAGGACGTCCACCTCCCCGCGGTCTCGGAGCGCGCTCACGCTGGGGCGGAGGGAGGGTGTCGGCGTCGACGGTGTCACGATCGGGACCTTTCAGACGGTGCGTTGAGGACAGCATCCACCCGCATGAGATAAGTTGCAACGTCCGTGCACGAACGTGCACAATCCGATGAGGACGACTGAGAGAAGCACCATGACGGCCCCTCGCGACACCCGCGCGCAGGACGCCCTGCGCGCCGCGCAGCTGTACTACCTGCAGGACCTCACGATGGACGCGATCGCGCACGAGATGCGGGTCTCGCGCTCCTCCGTGTCGCGACTGCTCGCGCACGCGCGCGACACGGGACTGGTGTCGATCTCCGTGCACTCGCCGCAGGACGCCCGGGGCGGCCTGGAACGTCTCCTCATGCAGCGGTTCGGGATCGCGGCGCACGTCGTGCCCACGCCCGGCCGCATCAGCGAGGTGGAGCGCCTGGAGCGCACGGCGCTGTCGGCCGCCCGGATCCTCACCGAACGCGTCGACTCGTCGATGACGATCGGCATCGCGTGGGGCTCCACCCTGTCGGCCGTCGGCCGCCACCTGCCGCTCAAGGCGACGCACGACTCGCGCATCGTGCAGATGAACGGCGCCGCGAACGTGCGCACCTCGGGCATCCCGTACGCCGGCGAGATCCTCAGCCGGTTCGGCGCCGCCTGGTCGGCCTCGGTGCATCAGTTCCCCGTGCCCGCGCTGTTCGACGACCCCCTCACCAAGCAGGCGATGTGGCGCGAGCGGTCGGTGCGTGCGGTGCTGCGGCTGCAGGAGCTGGTGGACGTGTTCGTGTTCGGTCTGGGTTCGCCGCGCGCCGATGTGCCCTCGCACGTGTACTCCGGCGACTACTTCGACGCGGCCGACCTCGAGGCGATCCCGCGGCAGGGGATCGTGGGGGACTGCGCGACGGTCTTCTATCGCGCGGACGGGTCCGCGGACGGGATCGAGCTGAACGAGCGCTCCAGCGGTCCGTCGCTCGAGCAGGTGCGCGGCATCCCGTCCCGCTTCTGCATCGTGTCGAGCCTGTCCAAGCTCGACAGTCTGCGCGGGGCGCTCGCCGCGGGCCTGATCACCGAGCTCGTCGTGGAGGAGTCGCTGGCGCGCCGTCTGATCGAGGTCACCGCGCGCACCGGCGCGTGATCAGAGCTCGCCGAAGCCATCCTCGACGAGGGCGCGGAGGGCGTCCAGGGCCTCGGTCGCCTGCGGGCCGGTCGCACTGATCCGCACCCGCGCTCCGGTGCGCATGCCCAGTGCCAGGAGCGCCAGCAGGCTCCCGCCCGAGACCGGCGCCGCGCCGGAGGCGAGGTCGGCCACCCGCACCTCGGCGTCGTACCGGCGGGCGGTGCGCACGAACTCCGCCGCCGGTCGCGCGTGCAGACCGGACGGGTTGACGATCACCGCCTCGAAGGAGGCATCCGGGTCCCCGGAGACCGGGGGAACCGCGGATGCCTCGACCGCCGCCGCGCCGCCTTCCGTGCCGACCGTCTCGGTATCGCCGGCCGACAGCTGTGCGCGCTTGGCCTGCAGGGCACCATCCATCTCGGCCAGGACCGCGTCGAGCGGGGCGCCGGCGGCGGCGAGCACGACCGCGGAGACGAGCCCCTCGACGAACGGTGCCGGGCTGAGCGCCACGCGCGCCTCCGAAGCGCGCAGCTCGAGCGCCATCTCGGCGCTCAGGATCGCCGAGCCCAGGTCCATCACCACGAGCACCCCGTCGTCGGTCGCGACGGCGTCGATGGCCGACGCGATCTCGACCGCGTCGGTGCCGAGGCCCCCGTCGGCCCCGGCGGCCACGACGATGGCGGGCGCCGCCGCGCCGCCCATCTGCCTCGCCAGCTCGACGGCCGCCTCGGCGAGCGGTCGGCTGTGCGAGACGACGACGATGCCGATCACGGCGCGACGCCGTCGATCACGATGCGGCGCGCTCGGCGAGGGCGTCGCGGAGCGCGTCCAACAGGAGCGTCGCCGACGTCGCACCCGGATCGACATGCCCGGCGCTGCGCTCGCCGAGATAGCTCGCGCGTCCCTTGCGGGCGACCAGCGGAGTCGTGGCGTCGCGCCCGGAGGCGGCCGCGGAGGCGGCGGCGTCCGCGGCCTCCTGCACCGAGGCGCCTCCGGAGGCCGCGGCATCCCACGCGTCCAGCGCCGGCACGAGCGCGTCGATCATCGTCTTGTCGCCCGGCTCGGCCTTGCCTCGGGCGACCACGCCCTCGACGCCCGCGCGCAGGGCGGCGCCGAGCGCGGCGGCGTCGAGCGGGGCGGCGTCTCCGATCGCGGTGCCCGCGCGCAGGAAGAACGTGCCGTACAGCGGACCGCTCGCACCGCCGACCGTCGAGACCAGGGTCATCCCCACCGTCTTGCCGAGCTCGCCACCCGTGGCCGGCGGCGTCGCCTCGAGCTTGGCGACGACGGCGTCCATCCCGCGCGCCATGTTCGAGCCGTGGTCGGCGTCGCCGATCGCGGAATCCAGTTCCGTGAGCTCATCCCTGTGCTCGGTCACGAGGTCCCGGAACCGTACGACCCACGCCACGAGGTCGGGCAGCGTCGCGTCGGTCACCCCGGTCACGCCCCCCACCGCAGCCCGGGCGTCACGACGGGGGCGTCCCACAGCCGGAGCAGCTCGTCGTCGGCCTTCACCACCGTGAGCGAGCACCCCGCCATGTCCAGACTCGTGATGTAGTCGCCCACGAGCGAGCGCGCCACCTCGACCCCCGCGGCCGAGAGCAGGGCCTCGACCTCGCCGTACATCAGGTACAGCTCGATGAGCGGTGTGCCGCCCAAGCCCGACAGCAGCACGATCGCGGGCCCCGAGGCATCCCCGAAGTCCTTCAGGATCGGCTCGACGAGCATCGCGGCGATCTCGTGCGCCGACGCGAGCGGCACGCGGTGACGCCCCGGCTCGCCGTGGATGCCGACCCCCACCTCCATCTGGTCGTCGGGCAGGTCGAACGTGGGCTTGCCGGCGGCGGGGACCGTGCAGCTGGTGAGGGCGACGCCCATCGAGCGGCCGTTCCCGCTGACCTTCTCCGCCAGCGCGAGGACCGCGTCGAGGTCGGCGCCCTCCTCGGCGGCGGCGCCGACGATCTTCTCCAGCACGACCGTGGTGCCCGTTCCGCGCCGTCCTGCCGTCCACGTCGAGTCCTCCACGGCGACGTCGTCGGCGACGACGACCGCCTCGACACGGATGCCTTCGGCCGCCGCCAGCTCGGCCGCCATCTCGAAGTTGAGCACGTCGCCGGTGTAGTTCTTCACGATGTGCAGCACACCGGCGCCGGCGTCGACGGCCTTCGTCGCGGCCAGGACCTGGTCGGGCGTGGGGGACGTGAACACCTCGCCCGCGGCCGCGGCATCCAGCATCCCGGTGCCGACGAAGCCGCCGTGCATCGGCTCGTGACCCGATCCGCCCCCCGAGACGAGGGCCACCTTGCCCTGCCGGGTCGGCTCGGCGCGCAGCACGACGCGCTCGTCGAAATCGATGCGCAGCTCGGGATGCGCGGCCTGCACGCCCCGGAGGGATTCGGCCAGGACATCTGCGGGTGCGTTGATGAGCTTCTTCATGGATCTCTCCCCTCGGACGGCGCGCCGGTGCGGGCCCAGGGAGAATCTCCCGCGGGTGCCGGGCGGTGTCAAGGGCGAGGGCTCAGCGACGCTCGTGGGGAAGCGCCTGGCGGATCCGCTCAATCGGATTCTGCGCGGGCGGCTCGTTGAACGCGCCCGCCAGTTCCTGCCCGGAGAGGGCGTGGATGGCCGCCATGATGTCGTCGGTGGCGAGGCGACGCGCCCGTCCGGAGTTCGCGGGACCATGATGGGCCAGATCCAACGGCTCGCCGAAGCGGACGGTGACCCGTGCGTGCAGCGAAGGCCGCTTGGCGCCGACGGGCATGACCTCGTCGGTGCCGATGAGGCCGACCGGGACGACCGGCGCGCCGGTCTGGAGGGCGAGGAACGCCACTCCCGTGCGGCCCTTGTACAGCCGGCCGTCGAGCGAGCGGGTGCCCTCGGGGTACAGCGCCACGGCCTTGCCCTGCTCGAGGAGCAGGCGCTGCTGGTCGAGGGCGTCGAGCGCCGCCTTGCCCGCGCCGCGGTCGACGGGGATCGCCCCGATGGAGGTGAAGAACTGCCGGGAGGCCCACTTGTCGAAGTAGCTGGACTTCGCGAGGAAGTGCACCGGACGGGGCGCGGCCACGGGGATCGCGATCGAGTCGATGAACGAGAGGTGGTTGCTCGCGAAGATCACCGGGCCGGTGAGCGGCACGAGCGCGGCCCCCTCGATCCTGGGGCGGTAGACCACCCGCGCGAGGGGCGAGATGACGAAGCGGCCGAGGGCATAGGTCGCACCCATACGGGTCTGCGGAGCATCGGGGACGCCGGAGGGCTCGCCCTCATCGGGCGTGCGCGTCTCCTCTGATGTCACCTGTCGAGGGTACTCCCGGTCTCATGCCCCGCCGGGCATGGGGTCGCTCTCAGGCAGGACAGAGGAAAAGTGCGAAAGGATGGGATCTCCCCTTCCGCAGACTTCTCGAGGTCCATCGTGCGCGCTCGCCGCCTTGCCACCCTGTCCATCGCCGCCGCCGCGGCCCTGCTTCTGGCCGGATGCACTGCGGCCGGCAACGGCACGGCGAGCGGCGCGCCGTCCCCGTCGGGCTCGCCGACCGACCTGTGCGCCGCCGCGGCGCCCTCCGGCGCGACATCCGACGCGGTGAAGGTCGACGGCGCCGCCGGCGCCGAGGCGACCCTCACCTTCACCTCGCCGCTCGATGTCACCACCACCGAGCGCACCGTGATCTCGCAGGGTCAGGGCGATCCGGTGCAGGACGGCCAGTTCGTGTCGTACGCGATCACCGCCTACAACGCCCAGACCGGCGAGAAGCTCGGCGCCGTCGGATACAACCCCGGGGAGATCCTCCCCGCCGCGGTCTCCACGACGACCGCGTCCGCGCAGATCTTCGGATGCATCGCCCCGGGCGGCCGCGTCGTGCTCACCTCGCCCGGCACCAACGGCAACCCCGGCGAGGTCGACGTGTTCGACCTGCTCGCCGTGGTGCCCACCGCCGCGACCGGCGCCGCGCAGCCCCCGGTCGACGGGATGCCGACCGTGACGCTCGACGACACGGGCAAGCCCACCATCACCATCCCGTCGGGCGCCGCCGCGCCCACGGACGTCAAGATCGCCGACCTGAAGACGGGCGACGGCGCGGTCGTCGCGCCCGGCGACAAGGTCCTCGTGCAGTACACCGGCGTGCTGTGGCCGGACGGCACCGAGTTCGACTCGAGCTGGACCCGCGGCACGCCCGCGTCGTTCCAGACCACCGGAGTGGTCCCCGGCTTCCAGCAGGCCCTGGAGGGCCAGAAGGTCGGCTCCCAGGTGCTCGTGGTCATCCCGCCGGCATTCGGCTACGGCGACACGGCGCAGGGCTCGATCCCCGCAGGCTCGACGCTCGTGTTCGTGATCGACATCCTCGGCACCCAGCACGCGGCCGCTCAGTAAGCCCCGACGGCACGCGCCGCATCCCGCCTAGGCTGGCGGGATGCGGCGCGTCCTCGTTCTCGGCTCGACAGGCTCCATCGGCACCCAGGCGCTCGACGTCATCCGGGCCAACCCCCGCAGGTTCGAGGTGGTGGGACTGGCGGCCGGTACCGACCGGGCGGGGATGCAGGCCCAGGCCGCGGCGTTCGGGGTCGAGCACACCGCGCTCGGCGCGGTCGAGGCCGAGCAGCTCGTGCGCGATGTCGAGGCCGACGTGGTGCTCAACGGCATCACCGGATCCGTGGGTCTGGGCCCCACCCTCGCCGCACTGGAGACGGGCCGCACCTTGGCTCTGGCCAACAAGGAGTCGCTCATCGTCGGCGGCGACCTCGTGCGTGCCGTCGCCGCACCCGGGCAGATCGTGCCCGTGGATTCGGAGCACTCCGCGATCGCTCAGGCGCTGCGCGCCGGCGAGCACGCCGAGGTGCGACGGCTCGTGCTGACCGCCTCGGGGGGGCCGTTCCGCGGACGCACGGCGGCCCAGCTGCGCGACGTCACCCCCGCCGAGGCGCTCGCCCACCCGACGTGGGACATGGGCCGCGTCGTGACGACCAACTCGGCGACCCTCGTGAACAAGGGCCTCGAGGTCATCGAGGCGCACCTGCTGTTCGACATCCGCTACGACGACATCGACGTCGTCGTCCACCCGCAGTCGATCGTGCACTCGATGGTGGAGTTCGTCGACGGGTCTACGATCGCCCAGGCATCCCCGCCGGATATGCGCCTGCCGATCTCGCTGGGTCTGGACTGGCCGAACCGGGTCGGCGGCGTCGGGCGCCCGCTGGACTGGACCGTCGCCAGCTCGTGGACCTTCGAGCCGCTCGACGCCGCGGCGTTCCCCGCGGTCACGCTGGCCAAGCGGGTGGGGCGCGCCGGCGGCACGTACCCGGCCGTGTTCAACGCGGCCAACGAGCAGGCCGTCGACGCCTTCCACGATGGACGCCTCGGGTTCGCCGGCATCGTCGAGACCGTCGAGCGCGTGGTCGAAGCCCATGAGGCGCCCGGCGTGCTCACGCGCGAATCGCTGGCCGAGGCCGAGTCGTGGGCACGCGCCACCGCTGATCGGGCGATCGCCGCGGCATCCTGACCCCCGAGCGGGACCGGGACTCAGGGGAAGGCGGGGCGCTCGGGGTCGGAGTCCGGCGTGAGGTCGTCGGGGTACGGCACCGGCCAGTGCGGCTCGGGCACCGGCCACCCCGCGGCGCGCAGCGCCCGACGGGCGAGCTCGCGCGCCGAATAGGGCGTGCGGACGCCGCGGATGTCGCGGTAGTCCTGGTGCCCGGGACCCGCCCACAGGATCGCGTCGCCGTCGCCGACGAGCCCGATCGCCTCGACGATCGCGCGTTCCGGCGGCGACCACTCGTGGATCTCTGCATCGGGGCGCGCTCGCCGCGCCCCCTCGATGAGTGTCGCGCGGATCGAATCGGGGTTCTCGAACCGCGGGTGGTGGTCGGTGACGACGAACACGTCGCTGCCCTCGACCGCCGTGCGGCCCATGTCGTGGCGCTTCGTGGCGTCGCGGTCGCCGTCGGCGCCCATCACCATCACGACCCTGCCGGGCGTGACGCGGCGCACCGCGGCGAGCGTCTTCTCGAACGCGTCCGGGGAGTGGCCGAAGTCGACGTACACCGCCGGTCCGCGCTCGCCCGAGACGAGCTGCGTGCGGCCGGGCAGGTAGGCGTCGATGCGTCCGCCGTCCAGCGCCGCCGCGAGCCGCTCCCACGCGTAGCCGCCCTCGAGCAGCATCACGATCGCGAGTCCCGCGTTGGCGGCCATGTGGCGTCCGATCACCGGCACCACCGTGGTGAGCGTGCGTCCGTCGCGCGCCGTGAGGGTGAACTCCGTGCCGGCCTGTCGCTCGGCGACGATGTGCACGGTCCAGTCGGCGGATGCCGCGGCATCCGGATCCGCCGCGATGTCGGGCGTTCCCACCGTGACGTACGGCACCTCGCAGCGCGCCACGACCTCCGCGCCGGGCGCCGAGTCGAGCGAGATCACCGCGCGCCGGGCGCGGTCGGGACGGAACAGCGGGAGCTTGGCCTCGAAGTACTCCCGCATGTCTGCGTAGTCGTCGAGGTGGTCGTGGCTGAGGTTGGTGAACCCGGCGACGTCGAACACGATCCCGTCGACGCGGCGGCGGCTGAGCGCCTGTGCGCTCACCTCGACGGCGACCGCTTCGACGCCGCGCTCGCGCATGAGGGCGAGCAGGGCGTGCATCTCGGATGCCTCGGGGGTGGTCAGCCTCGACACGATGACGTGCCCGGCGATGTGACGCTCCGCGGTCGATGAGAGTCCGCTCGGGACGCCGAGCTGGCCGAGGATCCCCTCCAGCAGGTGCGACACGCTCGTCTTGCCGTTCGTGCCGGTCGTGCCGAACAGCAGCGGCAGATGGTCGTCGGCGCCGGTGCCGTACACCCACGCCGACAGCTCGCCGAGCAGTCCCCGGGGGTCGTCGACGATGAGGACGGGCAGCCCGGCGTCGGCGGCGATGTCGGCGCCCGAGGCATCCGTCACGATCGCGACCGCGCCCTTCCCGGCGGCGACGTGCGCGAACTCGGCGCCGTGCCGGTTCACCCCGCGGATCGCGACGAACGCCTCGCCGGCCCGCAGGTCCGCGGTGGCGAGGGTGATGCCCGACAGAGTGCGGCCGGCGACGTCGCCGCGCACCTCACGGGCGAACCGGGCCGCGAGCTCCTCGAGCGAGCGGGTCGGCGGGTTCTCCGGCCGCAGGACAGGGGGGAGATTCGAAGGCGCGTGGTCAGTCGGCATAACCCCTTTAGTCTCTCATCCGCGCCGGGCGCGACCACGGAGGCTCACCTCTCCCGCCCGCACGGCCGATTCAAAGGCGTACGCGGGTACGGTGGGGGCGTGACCGTCGTGGCCTTCATACTCGGGATCGCCCTCATGGTGGTGGGGCTCGCGGTGTCGATCGCGCTCCACGAGATCGGCCACCTCGTTCCGGCGAAGAGGTTCGGCGTGCACGTCGGCCAGTACATGATCGGCTTCGGGCCCACGCTGTGGTCGAGGCGATACGGCGAGACGCAGTACGGCATCAAGGCGATTCCGCTCGGCGGCTACATCTCGATGGCCGGAATGTACCCGCCCTCGCCGGCCGAGATCGCGGCGAAGGAGCAGGGGGCGGATGCCTCGACCCAGCGCTCCGGTCGCGCCGGCGGCGGATTCTTCGCCACCATGGTGCAGGACGCGCGGCTCGCCAACGACGAGACGCTCATCGCCGGTCGCGAGCGCGTCTTCTACAAGCTCCCGGTCTGGAAGCGCGTCGTCATCATGCTCGGCGGACCGCTGATGAACCTCCTGTTCGCGATCGTGCTGTTCACGATCCTGTTCAGCGGGATCGGCGTGCAGACCTCCTCGACCACCGTGGCGAAGCTGAGCGAGTGCGTGCTGCCCGCCGGCACCACGCAGACCGCCTGCGCCGCCTCCGACCCGCGCACCCCCGCCGTGCAGGCCGGCTTCCAGCCCGGCGACCGGATGGTCTCGATCGACGGCACCCCGGTGTCGACGTTCGCCGAGGCATCCGCTCTCATCCAGGCGGCCCCCGGGAAGACGCTCGACGTCGTCGTGGTGCGAGGCGGCTCCGAGATGACGCTGCGGCTCACCCCGGTGCTGGCCACCCGACCCGTGCTCGACGCCCAGGGCGCGCCGACCACGGGGGCCGACGGGCAGCCCGTCACCCAGGACGTCGGCTTCGCGGGCATCTACCCGACGTCCGAGCTCATGCCGCAGCCGATCTGGGCGGGGCCGCAGGCCGCGATCGAGAACGTCGGCGCCGTGTTCGGCATCATCGGGCAGCTGCCCGTGAAGGTCTATGACACCGCCGTGTCGCTGTTCACGGGCGGCGCCCGCGACCCCAACGGTCCGCTCAGCGTCGTCGGGGTGGGCGTGATCGCCGGTGATGTGGCGGCATCCGAGGCTCCCGTCCTCAACCGCATCGGCGGGTTCCTGGGGCTCCTCGCATCCCTGAACGTCGCGCTGTTCGCGTTCAACCTGATCCCGCTGCTGCCGCTCGACGGCGGGCACGTGGTCGTCGCCCTCTGGGGCGGGCTGAAGAGCGCGTGGGCGAAGCTGCGCCGTCGTCCGCCGCCCGCGCCGGTCGACGCCACGAAGCTGGTCCCGGTCACGTTCGTCGTGGTCGTGCTGCTCATCGTCATGGGCGCGATCCTGATCCTCGCCGACCTGATCAACCCCATCTCGCTCTTCGGTCCGTAGTCTTCACGCGACCGTGTCGAGAACGGCCTTGCCCGTTCGCTGGAGGGATGAAACGGTTCCTCTGACGAAAGGACAACGACCGTGAAGTACGTGATCATGTTCACCAGCACCCCTGAGCTCGACGCCGCCGTGCCGCCGGAGCAGGGCCAGGACGTCTACGGGCGCGTGTACACCTGGTTCGGCGAGCACGACGAGAAGATCACCGACTCGGGCGCCGAGCTGCAGCCGGCGTCGACCGCCACCACCGTGCGCCACGACGACGCCGGCGGAACGGTCGTGGTCGACGGACCGTTCTCGGAGGCGAAGGAGGTCATCGGCGGCTTCAGCGTCATCGACGTCCCCGACCTCGACGCGGCCATCGCGATGGTCAAGACGTGGCCGATGCTCGAGCTGCCCGGCACCTCCGTCGAGATCCGCCCGATGGTCGTCGACTACACGCAGTTCGAGCAGTGACGGACCCGGATGCCGCGGACCGGGGCGTCGGCGGTGGTTCGGCCGACGACGCCCGGCCCGCGGCATCCGATGTCCTCCTCGCCACCGTGGTGCGCGAGGAGGCCGGACGCATCGTCGCGACGCTGACGGCATCGCTCGGCAGTCTCGACGTCGCCGAGGAGGCCGTCGCCGAAGCCGTCGAGGAGGCGCTGCGCGAGTGGCGCGTGCGCGGTGTGCCGCCGCGGCCCGGCGCCTGGCTGACGCAGGCCGCCCGACACAACGCGCTCGACCGACTCCGGCGCGAGCAGCGGTTCCGCGCGCGGATGCCGCTGTTGGCGCGGGCCGAGGTGCTCGCGGCGGACGAGTCGCACCCCGAGGCGGATGCGGACGAGCGGCTCGCGCTGCTGTTCGGATGCTGCCACCCGGCCCTCTCTCCCGATGCCCAGCTCGCCCTCACGCTGCGGGCGGTGTGCGGTCTCACCACGCGGCAGATCGCGCGGGCGACGTTCTCGACCGAATCCGGGGCGGCGCAGCGGATCGTGCGCGCGAAGCGCAAGATCGGCGCGGCGGGCATCCCGATCCGCGTGCCGGAGGGCGGCGAGCGGCGCGGGCGTCTCGACCTCGTGCTCACCGTGGTGTCCGTGATGTACAGCGAGGCGCACCTGGGCGCGGGGCGGGATGCCTCCGCCGACCGCGACCTCGCCGACGACGCCGTGTGGCTCGCCCGCGTCGTCGCCGCCGCGCTGCCGCGCGAGGCCGAGGCTCTCGGGCTGCTCTCGCTCCTGCTCTTCCACCGCGCCCGCGAGGACGCCCGCGCGGTCGACGGCGAGCTCGTGCTGCTCGGCGACCAGGACCGCGGCCGGTGGGATGCCGCGCTGCTGGCCGAGGCCCGGGTGTGGCTCGAACGGGCGGCGGCGTTGCGGCGGCCGGGGAGATGGCAGCTGCACGCCGCGATCGCCGCCTGTCACGCCGATGCGGCGACCTCGCGGGAGACCGACTGGCCGCAGGTGCTGGTGCTGTACGACATGCTGCTCGGCTACGACTCCTCGCCGGTGGTACGCCTCAACCGCGCCGTGGCGCTCTCACGCGTGGCGGGACCGGAGCCGGCGCTCGCCGAGGTCGACCGGCTCGAGGCATCCCTCGCCGGCGCACACCTGTGGCACGCCGTGCGCGGGTCGCTGCTGCGCGACCTCGGGCGCACCGAGGAGGCGCTGGCCGCCGACCTCCGCGCCCTCGAGCTCACCGCCAACGACGCCGAGCGGCGCCTCCTCGCCGCCCGCGTCTCCCGCGGCTGACCCCTCCGCTCGACCCCGCCCACGGTGTCCAACGCCCGTGCGAAGGACGAACGCCCCCGCGTTGCCCCGTCCATCTCGGGGGCTCTCGTCCACCGCACGGGCGTTGGACGAGAAGGGGGGAGTGGAGGAGGGCGGGAGGGGGCGGTTCAGAGCGGTGTGGGGGCGAGAGCGTGGGTCACCAGGCGCTCGAGCGTGGTCATCCCGTCGCGGGACAGGATCGACTCGAGGTGGCCCTGCACCGAGGCGAAGCCCGGGCCGCGCAGGGCGAACACGTCGCCGGATGCCGGGTCGGCCGCGACCTCGGCGACGAGGTGCGGTCCCGCGTGGTCGGCGGCGGCGGTCGTGCGCCGGGTTGTCCCGGGCGCCACGCGCGCCGTGAAGGTGTTGTAGAAGCCGATCGACGCCGGCTCGCCGAACACGTCGACGGTCCGCTGCAGCCCCTGATGGGGCGCGTCGAGCGGCGCGAGGTCGATGCCGAGGGAGTCGGCCAGGATCTGGTGGCTGAGGCACACGGCCAGCAGTGGCGCACCCGACGCCCGGCGCCGGCCCACCACCTCGCGCATGCGCCGCATCCGCGGGCTGTCGGGGTCGCGGGGGTCGCCCGGGCCGGGCCCGGACACGACCAGCTCGGCCGCATCGATCTCGGCGTCGGTGACCTCGTGCCACGGCGCGATGCGCACCTCGAGTCCGAGATGGCGCAGCTGATGGGCGAGCATCGTGGTGAAGCGGTCCTCCGCGTCGACGACGATCGCGCTGCGGCCATGCAGAGGAGCGGATGCCTCGTCCCCCGCGCCCTGCGGGTTCAGCCAAAACGCCGCAAGCCGCGCGTTGCGCGACTCCAGCAGCGTGGCGATCCCGTCGTCGTCGGCCAGCGGCCGGTGCTCGGCGACGGGGGAGTCGGGGTCGACGCCCGCGTCGGCGGCCGTGTCGCGGGCGACCGCCCCGATCGCTCCGAGCACCCCTGCGGCCTTCCCGTGGGTCTCGCCGACCTCGCCGTAGGGGTCGGAATGACGCACCAGCGTCGCGCCGACGGGGACCCGCAGCATCCCGTCGACCAGATAGGCGGTGCGGATCAGGATGGGCGCGTCGAGGTCGTGACCGCCGGTCGCGGTCGGCGTGAACAGAGCCGCGACGCCGGAGTAGTAGCCGCGCGGCGTGCGCTCGTGCCGCGAGATGACCGTGCAGGCGTTCTGCATCGGCGACCCGGTCACGGTCGGGGCGAACATCGTCTCGCGCAGGATCTCGCGCGGATCCATGCGACTGCGTCCGCGCAGCACGTACTCGGTGTGGGTGAGCCGTGACATCTCCTTGAGGTGCGGGCCGGTGATGCGCCCGCCGTCGGAGCAGACGGCGCTCATCATCTTGAGCTCCTCGTCGACCACCATGAACAGCTCCTCGGTCTCCTTGGCGGACTCGAGGAACTCGGTGAGGGTCTCGACCGTCGCGCCGCCCGCCGGGTGGCGGAACGTGCCCGAGATCGGATTCATCGTCACGGTGCTGAAGCCGGGCTGCGCCGGCGCGCCTTCGCGCGCGCTGACGTGCGCCTCGGGGCTCGCGCCCACCGCCACGTGCCCCGGGGTGACGACCGCGAAGGTCCAGTACGCGCCCTTCTCGTGGGCGAGCAGGGCGCGGAACCAGGTCAGCGCGGCGATCGCGGCATCCGCGTCCACCCGCGCGGTGAAGTCGCGGCGGATCACGAAGTTCGCGCCCTCGCCGCGGCCGATCTCATCGGCGATCACGGTGCGGACGATCTCGGCGTACTCCTCGTCGGCGATGTCGAACCCGGCACCGGTGAGGGGGATCGGCTCGCTCGGCAGCTGCGCGAGAGCCTCGGCCAGGGGCATCCGCTCGTGCGCGTCGACGACGAGGCACCGCAGCGGCGCGGCGTCGTCGTGGCAGACGAATCCGCGTTCGCGCACCTGCCGGAACGGCACCAGCGCGAGCACCTCACGGGGAACGCCCGCCACCGTGAGCGGGATGTCGGCGAGCAGGTCGACGTCGACGACGTCGCCGGTGAGCACCTCGACGGTCCGCCCGTCACGGGCGAGGAGGGCGAACGGGATGCCGCGCGCGGCGAGTTCGGAGAGGTTCAGTGCAGCGGGGCCGGGCATGTCGGTCCTTCGTCGGGAGGGCGGGACTCCACGAAGAAGACCGCCCGATGCGGGGCGGTCTGTGGTCTCGCGAAACACACCGCCTTATGCGGTGCGCCACCAGGACAGGTTCGCGGACATGCGCCGAAAATACCACACGGGTGCGACCTGCCCCGCTCGGGCCGCGTGCAGGGTGCGCGGCGTAGGCTGGGAGCGTGCCAGCCGTGAATCTCGGGATGCCCAAGGTCCCCGAAACCCTCGCCCCGCGCCGCAAGTCCCGTCAGATCAAGGTGGGCAAGGTGCTCGTCGGCGGCGGAGCGCCGGTGAGCGTGCAGTCGATGTGCACGACGCCGACAACCAACATCAACGCCACGCTCCAGCAGATCGCCGAGCTCACGGCGTCG
The DNA here is from genome assembly GCF_051549805.1 of Microbacterium fluminis. Lineage (GTDB taxonomy): Bacteria > Actinomycetota > Actinomycetes > Actinomycetales > Microbacteriaceae > Microbacterium. Next base: position 3,023,153 of record NZ_CP196042.1, on the reverse strand, counting down.
GGCTGCGAGATCGTGCGCGTCGCGGTGCCGTCGCAGGACGACGCCGACGTGCTGCACATCATCGCGAAGAAGAGCCAGATCCCGGTGATCGCGGACATCCACTTCCAGCCGAAGTACGTCTTCCAGGCGATCGACGCCGGCTGCGCCGCCGTGCGCGTCAACCCCGGCAACATCCGCAAGTTCGACGACCAGGTGGGAGCGATCGCGAAGGCGGCGAAGGATGCCGGCGTCTCGCTGCGCATCGGCGTGAACGCCGGATCGCTCGACCCGCGGCTGCTGCAGAAGTACGGCAAGGCGACCCCCGAGGCGCTCGCCGAGAGCGCCCGGTGGGAGGCGAGCCTTTTCGAGGAGCACGACTTCCACGACTTCAAGATCTCGGTCAAGCACAACGACCCGGTGATCATGGTGCAGGCGTACCGACTGCTCGCGCAGATGGGCGACTGGCCGCTGCACCTCGGCGTGACCGAGGCGGGGCCGGCGTTCCAGGGCACCATCAAGAGCGCCACGGCGTTCGGCATCCTGCTCGGCGAGGGCATCGGCGACACGATCCGGGTCTCGCTGTCGGCGCCGCCGGCCGAGGAGGTCAAGGTCGGTCTGCAGATCCTGCAGTCGCTGAACCTCCGCGAGCGCCGGCTCGAGATCGTCTCGTGCCCGTCCTGCGGGCGTGCGCAGGTCGACGTCTACTCGCTCGCCGACAACGTCACCGAGGGGCTCAAGGATGTGACGGTGCCGCTGCGCGTCGCCGTCATGGGGTGCGTCGTGAATGGGCCGGGCGAGGCCCGCGAAGCCGACCTCGGGGTCGCCTCGGGCAACGGCAAGGGTCAGATCTTCGTGAAGGGCCAGGTCATCAAGACCGTGCCCGAGGACGAGATCGTCGCGACCCTCATCGAGGAGGCGCGCCGCATCGCCGACGAGATGGGCCCGGACGCCGCGATCGGCACCGCCCAGGTCGTCACCTCCTGACACGCGGCCCTCTCCGATGCCGACGCGGACCCTGCGCAACGAGTTCGCCCTGCCCGTTCCGGCACGAGCCGTCTTCGACCACGTCCGTGAGCCGGCGAGCTACGTGGGACTCTCACCGCTCGTGATCGCGGTGACCGATGTGGAGCGCCGCGTGGACGGGTTCGCCTATCGCGCCGTCGAGCGGGTCCCGATCATCGGGCGGTGGCATTACGACAATCCGCTGCGGGTCACGCTCCTCGCCTCGGGAGCAGGACCGTTCGTCGTGCACGGAGACGTCGTCAGCACCGGCGGCATCACGGTCGAGTACCGCTACGACATCGCGGACGACGGCGACGGATGCCGCGTGGTCGACCTCGTCACCCTGCGCACGCCCTTCGGCCTCGCCGGCTTCGCCGCGCGCAAGGCCCGCGAGGTGCAGCTGTGGCGACCGGCGACGCTCGCCGGCCGCCTCAGCTGATCTCAGCGAGGGTCACCGTCCCGTCGGCGATGTCCGCGGCGTCGAGTCGCAGGCGCACGGTCGTGCCGGCAGCCGCGTCGAGCCCCGCGACCTTCGTCGACACGGGCGGATCCACCAGCTGCACGCGCGCACCGTCGCCGCGGCGGCCGAGCACGACCGCGTCGAACGTCTCGCCCTCGCGTCCGGTCAGCAGCGCGGCCTCGACGCGGTCGAGCGTGGCGGCATCCATCCGCCCCGCCAGCGCATCGCTCCGGCCCATGATCTTCGGCAGCGTCGACAGGCTCTCGCGCGCCCAGTCGGGCACCGGCCGGTCGTTCGCGATGGCTTCGCACACGATGAGCGACCAGCGGTCGACGAGGCGTCGCAACGGCGCGGTGGTGTGCGCGTACGGTGCGCCGATCGCCGCCTGGAGCGGGTCGGCGGGCGGCTCGCCGTCGAACGCGACGTAGCCGGCGCCGCGGAACAGGCCGGTCGCGGCGTCGAGGATCGCGAGCGCCCGCGGATCGGCGCGGTCGAGGGCGCGCAGGTAGTCGCCATAGCGCACGTCGGCAGACCAGGGGATGCCGAGGGCCGCGGTCTGCGCACGGAAGGCCGCGACGTCGTCGTCGGCCGGCGCGGGCATCGTGCGGAGGATGCCCACCCCGCCCCGCAGCATGATCTCGGCGGCGGCCATGCCGGTCAGCAGCGACACCTGCGCGTTCCACTCCTCGACGGGGAGCGGGGATTCGCGCTCCAGCCGGTAGCGGCCGTCCTCGGCGACGACACGCGTGGTCGGCACGTTGAGGCTGGCTCCGCCCCGCTCGGCTTCACGCTCGGCCCGCTGCTGGCCGAACCAGGGGAGCGCCGCGAGGCTCGCCGAGGCGGTGCCCGCATCGATCGCCCTCTGCGCGTCGACGTAGCTCCACTGCGCGCGCGAGCGGATCACGGCTCGCCGCAGCGTGGTATCGGTCGGTCGAGCCCCCTCGTCGAGGGCGAACCGCCACACGAAGGCGCGGCGGTCGGCATCGGGGAGCAGGGAGGCGGCGTCTTCGCTGAGGACGGGCGGATGCAGCGGGATGCGTCCGTCTGCCGCGTAGAGCGTCTGACCGCGGCGGCGCGCCTCGGCGTCGACCGCCCCGCCTGGTGCGACGAACGCGGGCACATCGGCGATCGCGTAGTGCAGCACGGCACCGGTCGCGGTGCGCTCGAGGTGGAGTGCTTGGTCGAGGTCGCGCGAGCCCTCGGGGTCGATCGTGAGGAACTCGACGTCGCGGAGGTCGTCGACCTGTGAAGCATCCGCCGCCGTCTGCGCCGCGGCGTTCGCCTCGGCCTCGACCTCGGCGGAGAACGGACCCGGCAGGTCGAGCTCGCGGCGCAGGGCGGCGAGCGAGGCGGTCAGAGCGTCGTCGACACCGCCGGGGGCGAGACGAGGACGGCGGGACGGCACCCGCACAGTGTACGCACGCCGGGTGGCAGGTCCGGGTCAGTCCACGAAGCTCAGCGAGAGCCAGTTGTCGCGGCTGAGGCGAGCCGCGAGCTCGGCGTCGCCGGCGCGGGCGGCGCCGATGATCGCCGCGTGCTGCGCCACCGAGTCGCGCGCCGCGAACGAGCCGAACTTGCGCCGCTCCACCCGGCGCAGCAGCGGAGTGGCGATCTCGAGGACCTCCGCGGCCATGGCGTTGCCGCTCGCGGCGAGCATCACGTCGTGGAACCGGTCGTCGGCGTGCAGGGCGGCATCCGTGTCCCCTGCCGCGATGGCGTGCTCGAACGCGGTGTTCGCGTCGTCCATCGCTCTGAGGTCGTCGGCGCTCACCCGCGGCACGGCCAGTCGGGCCGCGAGTTCGTGCATGGATGCCGCCACCTGCTGCGCGTTGACGGTGGATGCCGCGTCGAACGGCGCGACGGTGGTCGAGCGGCCGGGCAGCGACACCACGAGGCCGGCGCGTTCCAGGCGCAGCAGCGCCTCCCGGATCGGGGTGCGGCTCACGCCCAGCCATGCCTCGATCTCGGTGTCGCGGAGACGCTCGCCGGGAGCGAGGGTGCCGTCGACGATGGCATCGCGCAACGAGATGTAGACGTTGTCGCGCAGCAGCTCGCGCGGCTGCGCGCGGGTCGCGGACGGGATCGGCATGTGCACAGCTTAGCCGCGACATCCGTCTGCGAAATGCAATATCCAGGATATCGCGCTACGTTTGAGGCGACCGCGGTCTGCGGCATCCGCTCTCCAGAACCCGAGGACGACATGGCCATCTCCGATTTCGAGCGCTACCCCCTCACCTTCGGGCCGAGCCCGGTCCACCACCTTGCCCGGCTGTCGCAGCACCTCGGCGGTGCACAGATCTGGGCCAAGCGAGAGGACGTCTCGTCGGGGCTCGCATTCGGAGGCAACAAGGTGCGCAAGCTCGAGTACCTCGTTCCCGATGCGCTCGCCCAGGGCGCCGACACGCTCGTGTCGATCGGCGGATACCAGTCCAACCACACACGTCAGGTGGCGGCCGTCGCGGCGAAGCTCGGGCTGAAGGCGCGGCTCGTCCAGGAGAACTGGGTCGATTGGCCCGACCCGCTCAGCGACCGGGTCGGCAACATCCAGCTCTCGCGCATCATGGGGGCGACGGTGACGCTGGATTCCGCGGGGTTCGACATCGGCATCCGCTCCAGCTGGCAGGCGGCCATCGACGAGGTGATCGCCGAGGGCGGGAAGCCCTATCCGATCCCCGCCGGAGCATCGGAGCATCACCTCGGCGGACTCGGCTTCGCGAACTGGGCGTACGAGGTCGAGCAGCAGGAGCGCGAGCTCGGCGTCTTCTTCGACACGATCATCGTCTGCACGGTGACCGGCTCGACGCACGCCGGGATGATCGCCGGGTTCGCCGGCCAGGACCGCCCTCGTCGGGTCATCGGCATCGACGCCTCGGCGACGCTGGAGAAGACCCGCGCCCAGGTCGAGCGCATCGCCCGGCACACCGCCGAGCTGATCGGACTCGGCCGCGACCTCCGCGACGACGAGATCACGGTGCTCGAGGGCTGGGCCGGCGACCTCTACGGCATCCCCGTCGAGTCGACGCTCGAGGCGATCCGGCTGGGCGGCTCGCTCGAGGCGATGATCACCGACCCCGTCTACGAGGGCAAGTCGCTCGCCGGTCTGATCGACCTCGTGAAGTCGCGTGAGATCCCCGCGACCAGCACCGTGCTCTACGCGCACCTGGGCGGCCAGCTGGCGCTGAACGCCTACAGCGGCCTGTTCCGCTGAGTCGGCCCTGATCCGTCGAGGTCTTGCTCGGCGGATTCGGGAACCGATCGTGTTTTCGCGGACACTTCTGGGTATGGGAGATGACGACGCCGGGCTGTGGGCCCGTGTGCGCCAGGGGGACGAGTTCGCGCTCGCTGCGTTGTTCGATCGGCATGAGCCTCGGTTGTTCCGGCATGCGGCGCGGTTGCTGACGTCGCGTGAGGATGCGAAGGATGCGGTCACGATCGCGTTCTTCGAGCTGTGGCGCAAGCGGGAGTCGGTGCGCTTGGTGGATGGTTCGCCGTTGCCGTGGCTGCTGACGACGGTGGCGTATGCGGCGCGGAACCTGGAGCGCTCGGGTCGCCGGTATCGGACGCTGCTGGATCGTGCGCCGGCTCCGGTCGAGGAGTTGTTCGTCGCGCACGATGAGAGCGGTGTGCTCGCGGCGTTGAAGAAGCTGCCGGCGCGGGAGCAGAGCGTGCTCGTGCTCTCGGTGCTGGAGGGATATCCCGAGCGTGACGTGGCCGAGGCTCTGGGGATCCCCCTCGGCACGGTGAAGTCGCGCCTGTCGCGGGCGAAGGCTCGTCTGCGCGATGAGCTCTCCTCGGTGGAAGGAGCATGGGCATGAACGACGATCAGCTCACAGAGTCCGAGCACGCCGCGATGCGTCAGCGGCTGCTGACGGGGGCGAAGCGCATCCACCCGGTCGGCAAGCATCGCAACGCCTGGATCGCCGGGTCGGTCGCGGTGGTGCTCGTGCTGGGCATCGCCGGAGGCGCGGTCGGGATCGGCCAGCTCCTCGGCACCGCCGAACCGGCACCCGCCCAGACCAGCACCCCGAGCCCGACACCCACCCCCACGCCGACTCCGACATCCACCCCCGCACCCACAGGATCGGCTGGGCCCGTGAACTCTCGCGGTGGTGTCGTCGCCTTCGGCGGCGACTGCGCCAACGCGCTGGATCTGGGTGTCCTCAGCGCCTCGGTGGGTCTGGACATGGTCCTGTACGAGCCGGCGTGGCGATCCGGGGCCGAAGGGCTACAGGGCGGCTTGACGTGCACCTGGACGGATTCGGAACGCTTGCACCGTTCAACGGTGACCCTCATCACGTATCCGGCATCCATCGTCTCCGCCGAGATGTCGGACGCGGCGAGCATCTGCGACGGTGTGCGTTTCGGATGCTCGTTCGCGGGCGTGGTCGGCGACGTCTGGGTGACGCTGGGAGTATTCCCCTCCTCTGGTGAGGCAGTCACCCGGACCCTATGGGAAGAGGCAGCCCAACGCGTGACGGTGTTCCCCGCAGCGGAACGCGCGACGCCGACGCCAGCCTGGTGGGCGCCGGTGACCTGCGAGCAACTCTCACGGCGTGTCGATCTCGTGCCCACGACCGGGTGGCAGTCCGTCACCTTGTCCAGTCAGCCCGATGGCGGAACCGTGTACACGCTGCCGGAGTCGGTGGGTGGAGTCGCCAGGTGCGTTTATTCGGGGACGTCCGGATCAATGTCGCAGAACATGACGATCCGGATCATTCCGGGCGGGGGCGCCTACTTTGACGCGATCGTTGCGACGCCCGAGGCACGATCAGTCACAGTCGAGAACGCCTCGCGAGCTGTCGATGTCCTGGACGACGCGCTATGGGAGGGGCACTTCGCGACGACTGTGGCGACGGACGGGACCAACCTGATCGTCGTCGGGGTCACATTCCCTGAAGTGAACGATCCGCGGACCGGCGTCGCCGCCGCAGTGCTCGCCGCACTCGCCGGCGGCTGAGCCGCGGTATCCGCCCGCCCTAGACTCGATCCGTGGTCACCCGTCTCTCGAACTTCTTCCTCCGCACGCTCCGTGAGGACCCCTCCGATGCCGAGGTCACCAGCCACCGGCTGCTCGTGCGCGCCGGGTACATCCGGCGCAACGCGCCCGGCATCTTCGCCTGGCTGCCGCTGGGTCTGCGGGTGAAGGCGAAGATCGAGGCGATCATCCGCGAGGAGATGGCGAACGCCGGGGCGTTCGAGGTGCACTTCCCGGCGCTGCTGCCGCGCGACCCCTACGAGGCCTCGGGGCGTTGGGAGTCGTACGGCGACGGCATCTTCCGGCTGCAGGACCGCAAGGGCGCCGACTACCTTCTCGCGCCCACACACGAGGAGATGTTCACGCTCCTCGTGAAGGACCTGTACGCCTCGTACAAGGACCTGCCGCTGACGATCTACCAGATCCAGGACAAGTACCGCGACGAGGCTCGCCCGCGAGCGGGGCTCCTGCGCGGCCGTGAGTTCACGATGAAGGACGCGTACTCCTTCGACGCGACGGACGCGGGACTGGATGCCTCGTACCAGGCGCAGCGCGACGCCTACGAGCGGATCTTCACCCGCCTGGGCATGGAGTACGTCATCGTCGCCGCGGACAACGGCCTCATGGGAGGCGCGCGCAGTGAGGAGTTCCTGCATCCCACCCCGATCGGCGAGGACACCTTCGTGCGCTCCGCGAACGGGTACGCGGCCAACGTCGAGGCGTTCACGACCGTCGTCCCCGCGGCTGTTCCGTTCGACGGCCTCCCCGAAGCGGTCGTCTTCGACTCGCCCGACACCCCGACGATCGACACGCTCGTCGCGCACTCCAACGCGGTGCTCCCGGCCAAGGACAGCGGCGAGTACACCGCCGCCGACACGCTCAAGAACGTCGTGCTCGCCCTCACCCACCTCGACGGCTCGCGCGAGCTCGTCGTCGTCGGACTCCCCGGCGACCGCGATGTCGACGACAAGCGCGCCGAGGTCGCCTTCGCGCCCGCGGCCGTCGAGGCGGCCACCCCCGAGGACTTCGAGAAGAACCCGCTGCTCGTGAAGGGCTACATCGGGCCCTGGTCGCCGACAGGCGCCGTGCTCGGTGAGGAGTCAGCCACCGGCATCCGCTATCTGCTCGACCCGCGTGTCGTCGACGGATCCGGGTGGATCACCGGCGCCAACATCGACCAGAAGCACGTGCACGGGCTCGTCGCCGGTCGCGACTTCGCCTCCGACGGGACCGTCGAGATCGCGACCGTTCGCGCGGGCGACCCCGCGCCCGACGGCTCCGGCCCGGTGGAGCTGGCCCGCGGCATGGAGATCGGCCACGTCTTCCAGCTCGGTCGCTTCTTCGCCGAGACCCTCGGGCTCAAGGTGCTCGACGAGAACGGCAAGCTGGTCACGGTCACGATGGGCTCGTACGGCATCGGCGTCACCCGCATCCTGGCGATCATCGCCGAGCTGAACAACGACGACAAGGGCCTCATCTGGCCCGAATCGGTCGCGCCGTTCGACGTGCACGTGGTCGCGACCGGCCGCGATCAGGCGGCGTTCGACCTCGCGGCATCCGTCTCCCAGGAGCTTCAGGATGCCGGGCTCGACGTGCTCTACGACGACCGCCCGAAGGTGTCGCCCGGCGTGAAGTTCGGCGACGCCGAACTCGTGGGCGTACCGCGGATCCTCATCGTGGGGCGCGGCGCCGCCGACGGCGAGGTCGAGCTGTGGGACCGCCGCACCGGCGACCGCGAGGTGCTCCCGGTCGCCGACGCGGTGGCCCGGATGCGAGGCTGAATCAGTCCGCGGGGCGGGAGAACAGATTGACCACGTTGCCGTCCGGGTCGCGCACCAGGGCGGAGCGGTTGCCCCAGGGCATGGTGGTGGGCTCGAGCACGACGTCATCGAGATCGTCGCGGAGTCGTGCGAACTCTTCGTCGACATCGTCGACCTCGAACTCGACGATCACCGACCGGTTCGAAGCCGGCTCCACAGCCCCGCCGGGCAGCATGGCGACCGTTGCCGCGTCACCGATCGCGAGCACGGCACCACCGGTGCGGATCTCGGCGAAAACGGGAGCGGGGCGGTGGGCAGTGGTCTGCGTGAGCGGCTCGTAGAACCCGACCAGGCGGTCGAGGTCTGCGGTCACGATGCGGATGGATGCGAAGTTCATCTCTCTCCTCCCGCCGGGACGTGCGACCCGGCAGGAGGGATCATGGCCCCGACCTCCGACATCACGGGGCGGCCACCGCGCGGCAACCTCTCCGTGACAGGCTGATCCCATGCAGTCCGGCTCCACCAACCCCGTCCCACCCGCCGTCACCGACGAGCTGCGCACGACGATCGAGACCGCGGGCATCACGGTCAACGCCGACCTCGTCGCCCGCATCCTCGCGACCGGCGTCGGCCTCGGGATGGATGAGACCGACCGGCTCGACCTGAAGATCACCACGGCCGCGCTCACCGAGATGCGCGCCGCGTTCCGCCTGTTCGCGCCCTACCGCGACGTGCCGAAGGTGACGATCTTCGGCTCGGCGCGCACCCGTCCGGAGGATGCGCTGTACGGCCAGGCCATCGACGTCGCCGCGGCACTCGCCGAGGCCGGCTGGATGGTCGTCACCGGGGCCGGCCCCGGCATCATGCAGGCAGCGGCGGAGGGAGCGGGACCGCAGCGCTCGCTCGGCGTCTCGATCCGCCTGCCGTTCGAAGAGAAGCCGAACGCGATCATCGAGGCGAATGCCCGCAACGTCGCGATGAAGTACTTCTTCACCCGCAAGCTCATGCTGGTCAAGGAATCGAGCGCCTTCGTCTGCGTGCCCGGGGGATTCGGCACGCTCGACGAGATGTTCGAGCTGCTCACCCTGCAGCAGACCGGCAAGGCCGAGCCGACGCCGATCGTGCTGCTCGACGAGCCGGGCGGCACGTTCTGGCAGGGACTGCAGAGATTCGTCGACGATCAGCTCGTCCCGTCCGGAGTTATCTCCCCGGGCGACTTCGACCGCGTGCTCATCACCGATTCGGTGGCGACGGCCGTCGCCGAGATCACCGATTTCTGGCGCAACTACGATTCGCTGCGGTGGGTGGGCGGGCGTCTGATCCTGCGGCTGAAGGCGGAGCCGACGGATGCCGAGGTCGAGGCTCTGAACGAGCGGTTCGCGGACCTGCTCGCGAGCGGCCGCATCGAGCGCACCGACGCCCTCCGCGTCGAGCGCGAGGACGGCGACCGTCTCGGGCTGCCGCGCCTCCAGCTGCGACTGAACCAGTTCCGGGTGGGGGAGCTGCATCGCCTCATCCGTGCGATCAACGACCTCGATTCGGCTCCGCGGTAGAGCCCGTCAGCAGGTGATGCGCTCGTGGCGCATCGTGTCGTCGGGGGTCTCCTTCGTCACGAGGGCCTTGAGCATCCCCGCCGCTATCACGATCTTCCCGTGCTTCGGCTCCCAGAACTCGCACTCGGCAGGGGTGACCCGCAGCAGCGCGATGTCGGGGGTGTCGAGGCCCTGCTCGAACCAGATGTCCAGCGACGGGGTGTACAGCTCCTCCATGCGGGCACGGTCGTGCACCAGGGTGCCGCGGCCGGCCACCGAGACGTAGCGCATCCCTTCGCGTCGCAGTAGGACAGGCCGACGGGGTTTCCGCCCTCCGCCTCGTCCGCGGCCTTCGACTCATCGGAGGTGAAGAACCAGATGTCCCCTCGCTCGTCCATCTCGCGCGTGCTCATCGGCCGGCTGACGAGATTGCCGGCGTCGTCGACGGTGGTGAGCATGGTGAAGTCGATGTCTTCCACGAGTTCCTTGATGCGCTCGATCGCGCTCTGCTGTTCGGCCATGGCTCGACCCTCGCACCGCGGTCCGATCGGTCGGCAGGGGCTTGACAGTCGCGCGGTCCGGGAGGCAACCGACTCCCAGGGACGGGGAGGGCGGCATCCGGTAACGTAGGGGGGATGTCGGAGCGCCAGCGCGCCTGACGAGAGCTGAATACGGAGGGCCATCATGGATATCGATCTCGGACTGCTGCGGACCATCGAGCGCGAGAAGGACATCCCCTTCGATGAGCTGGCGAGGATCATCGAACAGGCGATCCTGACGGCCTACGGTCGGCACACCTCGGAAACGGGGGAGATCCCCGCAGGAGCCAGGGCGGAGCTCGACCGCAAGACGGGCCACGTCGCGATCTTCACCCCTGTGCTCGACGACGAGGATGCGGTCATCGGCGAAGAGGAGCAGGTGCCCGACGATTTCGGTCGCATCGCCGCCTTCGCCGCGAAGCAGGTCATCGGCCAGCGCCTGCGCGACATCGCCGACGACGCCGTGCTGGGCGAGTTCAAGGGCAAAGAGGGCGACATCGTCGCCGGCGTCGTGCAGCAGGGCCCGAACCCCCGCATGGTGCACGTCGACCTCGGCACGGTCGAGGCGATCCTGCCTCCCGAGGAGCAGGTCGCGGGCGAGGAGTACACGCACGGCTCGCGCCTGCGGGTCTACGTCACGTCGGTGTCCAAGGGCACGAAGGGCCCGCAGATCACCGTGTCGCGCACGCACCCCGGCCTCGTCCGGAAGCTGTTCGCCCTGGAGGTGCCCGAGATCGCGTCGGGCGTCGTCGAGATCGTCTCGCTCGCCCGCGAGGCCGGCCACCGCAGCAAGGTCGCCGTCAAGGCCAACGACCCCTCGATCAACGCCAAGGGCGCGTGCATCGGCGAACTCGGACGCCGGGTGCGCGCCGTCACCGAAGAGCTGGGCGGCGAGAAGATCGACATCGTCGACTACGACCCCGAGCTGGCGAAGTTCGTCGCCAACGCGCTGTCGCCGGCCAAGGTCACCTCGAGCTTCATCCTCGACGCGTCCTCGAAGGCGGTGCGCGCGCTCGTGCCCGACTATCAGCTGTCGCTCGCGATCGGCAAGGAGGGCCAGAACGCCCGCCTCGCGGCGAAGCTCACCGGCGCGAAGATCGACATCCAGCCCGACTCGATCCTCGAGGACGCCTGACGGGAGCCCGCATCCGGTCGCCATGGTGCCGGAGGGGACGTGTAGAATGATTCCTGTACGAACGTGCGTCGCTTGTCGCGCGCGCGCCCCCCGGACCGCCCTTCTGAGAGTGGTCGCCATCGACTCCGTGCTCATCCCCGATGAGCGGGCGACGATGCCCGGTCGGGGTGCGTGGGTGCATCCGACGCTCGAATGCGCGGATGTCGCCATTCGGCGCCGCGCCTTCGTGCGAGCATTGCGTGCGCCGGGCCCTCTCGACGCGCAGACCCTTACCGAACACCTCCAGCGAAACGGCTGAACGGCTATGGAAACAAAGTGAACGGCTCGAAATGAGTCCCGTCCGCGACTAACGGTCTGCCCTGCCTGGGTGGACCCCAGACAGGAGAATTGTGGCTAACGCCAAACCCCGCGTGCATGAGATCGCCTCCGAGCTCGGAGTCGACAGCAAGATCGCCCTCGCCAAGCTCAAGGAGCTGGGCGAGTTCGTGAAGAGCCCGTCGTCGACCATCGAGCCGCCGGTCGCGCGCAAGCTCCGCGCCGCCCTCGAGGCCGACGGCGCCGCACACCACACCGCCGAGGCCAAGCCCGCGGCATCCGCGCCGACGGCATCCGCGCCCGCGCCGCGCCCGGCAGGGCGTCCCGGGCCCGTCCGGCCGTCTGCGCCCGCCCCCGCCGCGCCCCCGGCAGCGACGCCGGCACCGGCGGCCCAGGCCGCCGCGACACCCGCGGCTCCGGCCGCGCCCGCTGCTGCGGCACCGAGTGCTCCCGCGACCCCGGCGACTCCGGCGACCGACGGCGCCCCCGCTGCCCCGCGGCCCGGTGGCGCATCCGACGGCGCCACGCCGGCGGCCCCGCGCCCCGGCGGCGCACCGCGTCCGGGCAACAACCCGTTCGCGTCCGCTCAGGGCATGGGCCAGCGTCCCGCAGGTCCGCGTCCGGGCAACAACCCGTTCGCGTCCGCGCAGGGCATGGGCCAGCGCCCGTCGCCCGGCAACATCCCGCGCCCGCAGGCGCCGCGTCCCGGCGCACCCCGTCCCGGCGCTCCGCGCCCCGGTGGCGCCGGCCGCCCCGGTGGCGGCGGTCGTCCCGGCGCGCCGTTCCAGCAGCGTCCCGGCGGCCCTGGTCGTCCCGGCGGTGCCGGTGGCGGCTTCCAGCGCCCCGGCGGCGCACCCGGGGGAGCGCCCGCGGGCGGCTTCGCCGGTCGTCCCGGCGGTGGCGGCGGTCGTGGCCGCGGCCCCGGCGGCGGCACCGCGGGCGCCTTCGGCAAGGGTGGCGGCAAGTCCAAGCAGCGCAAGTCGCGTCGGGCGAAGCGGCAGGAATTCGAGATGCGGTCGGCGCCGGTCGTCGGCGGCGTCAACGTCTCGAAGGGCAACGGCGAGATCATCCGCCTGCGCCGCGGCGCCTCGATCGCCGACTTCGCCGACAAGCTCGAGGCGCTGCGCGGCTACACCGTGCAGCCCGGAACGCTCGTCACGATCCTGTTCAACCTCGGCGAGATGGCCACGGCGACGGAGTCGCTCGACGAGGCCACCTTCGAGGTGCTCGGCGCCGAGCTGGGCTACCGCATCCAGATGGTCTCGCCCGAGGACGAGGACAAGGAGCTCCTGGAGGGCTTCGGTCTCGACCTCGAGGCCGAGTTGGAGGCGGAGAGCGAGGACGACCTCGAGATCCGGCCTCCCGTCGTGACCGTCATGGGTCACGTCGACCACGGTAAGACCCGCCTGCTCGACGCGATCCGGCAGACCAACGTGGTCGCGGGCGAGGCCGGCGGCATCACGCAGCACATCGGTGCGTACCAGGTCTGGACCGAGCACGAGGGCATCGAGCGTGCGATCACCTTCATCGACACCCCGGGTCACGAGGCGTTCACCGCCATGCGTGCCCGTGGTGCGCAGGTGACCGACCTCGCGATCCTGGTGGTCGCCGCCGACGACGGCATCATGCCCCAGACGGTGGAGGCGCTCAACCACGCCCAGGCGGCGAACGTGCCGATCGTGGTCGCGGTCAACAAGATCGACAAGCCCGACGCCAACCCCGGCAAGGTGCGCCAGCAGCTCACCGAGTACGGTCTGGTCGCCGAGGAGTACGGCGGCGACGTGATGTTCATCGACGTCTCGGCGCGCAACAACATCGGCATCCAGGAACTCCTGGACGCGGTGCTGCTCACGGCCGACGCCGGGCTCGACCTCACGGCCAACCCGAACAAGGACGCCCGCGGTGTGGCGATCGAGGCAAAGCTCGACAAGGGCCGCGGCTCGGTCGCGACCGTGCTGATCCAGTCGGGAACGCTCCGGGTCGGCGACGCGATCGTGGCGGGCACCGCCTACGGACGCGTCCGCGCCATGATCGACGAGAACGGCGACGCGGTCGAGGAGGCCTACCCCTCCCGTCCCGTGCAGGTGCAGGGTCTCAACTCGGTGCCGCGCGCCGGCGACACCTTCATCGTGACCGAAGAGGACCGCACCGCCCGCCAGATCGCCGAGAAGCGCGAAGCCGCCGAGCGCAACGCTCAGCTGGCCAAGGCCCGCAAGCGCATCTCGCTCGAGGACTTCACCCGTGCTCTCGAAGAGGGCAAGGTCGAGTCGCTCAACCTCATCATCAAGGGCGACGTGTCCGGTGCTGTCGAGGCGCTGGAGGAGTCGCTCCTCAAGATCGAGGTCGACGAGTCGGTGCAGCTGCGGATCATCCACCGCGGAGTGGGTGCGATCACCGAGTCCGACATCAACCTCGCCACGATCGACAACGCGATCGTGATCGGGTTCAACGTCCGTCCCGACACCAAGGCGCGCGAGCGCGCCGCCCGTGAAGGCGTCGACGTCCGGTTCTACTCGGTCATCTACAACGCGATCGACGACGTCGAGCAGTCCCTCACGGGCATGCTCAAGCCGGAGTTCGAAGAGATCCAGTCGGGTGTCGCCGAGATCCGCGAGGTGTTCCGCTCCTCGAAGTTCGGCAACATCGCCGGTGTCATCGTGCGCTCCGGAACGATCACGCGCAATGCGAAGGCCCGCGTCATCCGCGACGGCGTCGTGCTCGCCGATGGCCTGGCCATCGAGTCGCTGCGCCGCTTCAAGGACGACGTCACCGAGGTGCGGACGGACTTCGAGGCCGGTATCGGTCTCGGGAAGTTCAACGACATCCAGATCGGCGACGAGATCGAGACCACCGAGATGGTGGAGAAGCCGCGCGGCTGATCCGTCCGCCCGATCGCGGCTCCGGCTGCGGCGATGGATGCTCCTTCGGCAAGAGCGGGGCCCCTACCCCGATTGCCTCACGAACATCCATCGCCTCCGCCTCCGCCACGATCGGGCTCAGGTCCTACCGGCGGGTGAAGGGGAAGAAGACATGGCTGGTGAACGGCAGGCCCGGCTCGGCGACCGGATCCGGGTGATCCTCGCGGAGCGGCTCGAGAAAGGGCTGCGCGACCCGCGGCTCGGTTTCGTCACGATCACCGACGTCCGGGTGACCGGCGACCTCCAGCACGCCTCCGTGTTCTACACGGTGCTCGGCTCGGAGGAGGAGCGCACGGCATCGGCCGAGGCGCTGCGCTCGGCGACCGGGATGCTGCGGACCGAGGTCGGCAAGCACCTCAACGTGCGGCTCACCCCGTCGCTGGAGTTCATCCCGGATGCGATCCCGGAGAACGCCGACCACATCTCGGACCTTCTGCGCGAGGCGCGCGAGCGGGACCAGGCGGTCGCCGGTCTCGCCTCGACGGCCACATACGCCGGCGACGCCGACCCCTACGTCAAGCCGCGCGAGCTCGACGAGTCCGACGAGGACTGAGGCTGGCGACGGCACCGCCCGTCACGCCGGGGGCTCGACGGCGTCGGCCGCCCACGCGACGCCCAGGCCGAACAGGGTAGAGACGCCGTAGTGGGCCATCCCGGCCGACACGCGGCGCCGACCGGTGCGCGGATTCATGCCGAGCGTGCGGGACGCGGCATCCAGCGTCATCCCCTGACGCATGAGCTGCAGCAGCGGCGTCCAGGGCTGATCGGGCTCGTCCAGCGGCGTCGCAGCCGACCACAGCCGCTCGAACAGGCTCTCCGCCAGAGCCGCCAGCGCGGGGTTGCGGACCGCGATGATGCTCGTCGGCCATGCCTCGCCCCACGCGAAGGGGAGCGCGACCAGGTCGCCGTCGATCCAGAACCAGCTGGGGGTGTCGGCGAGCAGCCGGAACCTCACCCCGTTCCCCGCGTAGCGGCGCATGAGCGCGAGCAGAGCAGAGTCCTCGGCGACGGTCCGCGGCACGATGGCGCGGACGGAGTCCTTCATGGCGAAGGCCTCGGCGAAGCGGGCCACCCGATCCGGGTCGGTGGTCAGGAAGCGACGCACGTCGGGGAAGACCGCGGCGGCCGAACCGGCCGTATGGCGCGCGGTCTCGTACCAGAGGTCTTCGGCGGCGTGCTCGCCGTGGCGCGTCATGATCGGGACCGCGTGGGCGGTCGCCTCGCCGACGCTCCAGTGCGCACTGAGACGCGGCAGGTCCGCGACGAACGACTCGAGACGCACGAGCGACGCGGACGACGCCGCGCGCAGCGTCGCGCTCTCCCGCGCGACGGCTGCGGCGGTCCACGCCACCGGATCGGCGTAGGTCAGACTCCCGTCGGGATCCACCGTGATCGCGCCGAGCGCGCTCAGCTCGCGCAGCGTCGGTTCCAGGGCGGAATCGTCGAGATGGACGACGGATGCCAGGTCCGCCCGTGTGCGCGGTCGCGCGCGGTAGATCGCCTCCAGCAGCCGGTAGGTCTCCACCGTGAGCCTCCTCCGTCGACGACCGATTCGGGGAGGGGACAGATCACCTGTCCGCTTTCGGACGCCCGCTTGCGGACATGTCCGCAAGCGGTGCTTGGCGTGTCCTGTTCCGTCCATCCACACTGTACGTGAGTCCGCATTCTCGAAGGAGTCCCGCCGTGCGCAGAATCCGGCCCCGTCGCCTCGCGCTCTCCGGGGTCGCGGTCGTCGCCGTCGCCGTGCTCGCATCCGCCTGCACCGCCGAACAGCCGCGCACCGTCCCGGTCACCACCGGCGAGCGGCCGAGTTCCGACGTCGTGGCGCTGCCGCAGGACCGGGATGCCGCGATCGCCGCCGCGATCGACCGGCTGCCCGGTTTCATCGAGGACGGCATGACCCGCACCGGTGTCCCCGGGCTCGCCGTCGCGGTGGTCTCCGCCGGGAAGGTCGTGTACGAGTCCGGGTTCGGCGTGCGCGACACCCGCACGGGTGAGCCGGTCGACACCGGGACCGTGTTCCAGATCGCTTCGCTGTCTAAACCGCTGGCCGCCACGACGGTCGCCAAGATCGTCTCCGACGGAGGCGCAGCGTGGAGCACCCCCGTGCAGAAGCTCCTTCCCGGCTTCACCATGAAGGACCCCTACGTCACCCAGAACGGGCAGGTCGCCGATTACTTCTCGCACCGCACGGGCATCCCCACCGGCGCGGGCGACGATCTCGAGGATCTCGGATTCGACCAGGCGACGATCATGTCGCGCCTGAACCAGATCCCGCTCGCGCCGTTCCGCATCACCTACCAGTACTCCAACTTCGGGCTGACGGTCGGAGCGGAGGCCGCGGCGGCATCCCGCGGTCAGACGTGGTCGCAGGCGGCCGACGAGCTGCTCTTCCAGCCACTCGGAATGACGTCCACGAGCGCATCGCACGCCGCCTACCTCGCCGCCGCCGATCGCGCGGTGCTGCACGCGAAGACCGGCGACAAGACCTTCGAGCCGCTGTTCGACCGCAACCCCGACGCCGAGGCGCCCGCCGGCGGGGTGTCCTCGACCGTGGGCGACATCGCGAAGTGGATGGAGTTCATGCTGTCGGGCGGACAGCTGAACGGTCAGCAGTACATCGATGCGAAGGCCTTGAGCGCGATGACCTCCGCGCAGATGATCAGCCCGTCGCCGCCGTCGATGGTCGACCGGCCGGGGCACTACGGTTTCGGGATCAACGTCACCGCGATGGCCGGCGGGCGGGTCAACCTCAACCACTCCGGCGCGTTCGGCTGGGGCGGCGCGACCGCGGCCACGATGATCCCCGACCTCGATCTCGGCATCGTGGTGCTCACCAACGGCGCTCCGGTCGGGCTTCCCGAGGCGATCACGCAGGAATTCCTCGATGTGGTGGCCTACGGCTACCCCGTGCACGACTGGGTCGAGCTGATGGGGCAGCGGTTCGCCTCGTTCGCCGACCCCTCCGGAGACCTCGCCGACAAGACCGCCCCGTCGGGGGCCGCCGCCCCTGGCCCGCTCTCGGCCTACACCGGCCCCTACACGAGCCCGTACTTCGGCACCCTCGTCGTGACCGAGCAGGGCGGCGCGCTGCAGGGCGCCCTGGGCCCGAGCGGCGGGTACACGTTCGCGATCGAGCCGTGGGACGGCGACACCTGGGCCTTCGCGCCCACGGGTGAGAACGCGCTTCCCGGCTCCCTGTCGTCCGCGACGTTCGTGCGCGCCGGTGCGAGCGCCTCGCAGGTGACGCTGCAGTACTTCGACAAGTTCGGTCTGGGGACCTTCACGCGGACGGGGTGAGCCCGACGCGCTGCGCGGCGCGTCGGGGCCGACGGGGATGCACGTCCTCCCTCTCGGTGGAGCGGAGCCGGGGGGCTGCGCGCCGCCGGGAGGGAGGGCTCCCGGGGATGCGCGCGGTCTCAGCGGGGGAGGTGCAGCAGATCGTCGGATGCCTCGACCAGCCCGTCGACGATCAGCGAGTCGATCGCACGGTCGCGCTGCGCGGCATCCGGCCAGTCGCCGAGGACGGAACCGGCCGGGACCGGGGCGGGGGCCGCCTCCCGCAGCGTCCTCAGCACGGCGCCGCGCGCCTGCCGGTCGCTGCCTTCGTAGCGCGCCTGCCGGCGGCGGTCGTCTCCGGTGTCGGGGTAGCCGGCGGCACGCCAGGCGCAGGCATTCCGGATCGGGCATGCATCGCAACGCGGCGCGCGGGCCGTGCACACCACGGCGCCCAGCTCCATCGCCGCCGCATTCACGATCGCGGCTTCCGCGGACTCCGTCGGCAGGATCGCGGCCATCGCGGCGAGATCGCGGCGCGACGGCGGACCGGGCTGCGAGCGCCCGTCGACCGCGCGGGCCAGCACCCGGCGGGTGTTGGTGTCGACCACGGGATGGCGGTCCCCGTACGCGAAGACCGCGACCGCGCGGGCCGTGTAGTCGCCGATGCCGGTGAGGGCGAGCAGCGCGTCGACATCACGCGGGACCACATCGCCGTGCCGGGCGGTGATCTCGCCGGCCGCGCGATGCAGCCACAGCGCCCGACGCGGGTAGCCGAGGTTCGCCCATTGGCGCACCGCCTCCGCCGGGGCGTCGGCCGCGAGGGCGGACGGCGTCGGCCAGCGCGCGAGCCACGCCTCGAGGTGGGGGATGACGCGCGCGACGGGGGTCTGCTGCAGCATGAACTCGCTGACGAGCACACCCCACGCGCCGAACTGCGGGTGCCGCCACGGCAGGTCGCGTGCATTCTCGCGGTACCACGCGATCAACGGCGCGGCGAGGTCGGGCATCCGCTCAGCCTACGGCGGACACGCCCCGCCGTAGGCTGGTGAGGTGCGACTTCCGACGACCCCGGTGACCACCCTCCAGCGTGCGCTGCGCGACGAGGTCCGCCACAACAACCCGGCCGGGCGTGTCGTCGTCGCCGTCGACGGAGCCGACGCGCGCGGCACGGCGACGTTCGCCGACGGGTTCGCGGCGGTGTTCGCGGAAGCCGATACGGCGGTGTTCCGCGCGTCGATCGACGGGTTCCGGCGCCCTCGCACCGAGCGGAACACGGACGGCGACACGGAGGAGGGCCTCTATCGCGACGGGTTCGACTACTCGACCTTCCGCCGGGTGCTCGTCGAGCCGTTCCGCGACGGCGCGCAGACCTCCGCCACGACCGGATTCCAGCTCGCCGCGTTCGACGTCGATCGGGACGCTCCGCGGGAGTCCGAGTGGGTCACCGCTCCCCGCGATGCGGTGCTGATCGTGGACGGGCCGTTCCTGCTGCGGCCCGAGCTGCGGGGGGTGTGGAACTGGTCGGTATGGCTCGAGGCGACGCCGGGCCCGCAGTGGCACCCCGTCCTCGACCTCTACCGGCGTGACGCGCGGCCCACCGCCGCGGCATCCGCCCTCGTCGACGACAGCGACCCGCAGCATCCGTTCCGCGTCTACCAGGACTTCTGCTGATGGGCGCACCCTCGGGCATCGCCCTGGTCGACAAGCCGGGCGGGATGACGAGCCACGACGTGGTCTCGCGGGCGAGGCGAGCGCTGAACACCCGCAAGATCGGGCACGCCGGCACGCTCGACCCTATGGCGACGGGCCTGCTGCTGCTCGGCGTCGGACCGGCGACCCGCCTGCTCACCTACCTCGTCGGGCTCGACAAGACCTACGCGGCGACCATGCGCCTGGGAGCGGCGACGACGACCGACGACGCCGAGGGCGAGGAGACGGATCGGGCGGATGCCTCGTCCCTCGCCGCGATCGACGACGCGGCGATCCACGCCGGTGTCGCCGCGCTCACCGGCCCGATCTCGCAAGTGCCGAGCGCGGTCTCGGCCATCAAGGTCGCCGGCCGGCGCGCCTACGACCTCGTGCGGGCGGGGGAGGAGGTCGCGCTCGCGGCGCGGGAGGTCACCGTGTCGAGGTTCGAGATCCTCGACCGCCGCGCCACCGACGGCTTCCTCGACCTCGACGTGGTCGTGGACTGCTCCAGCGGCACCTACATCCGGGCGCTCGCGCGAGACCTCGGCGCAGGGCTCGGCGTCGGCGGCCACCTCACCGCGCTGCGCCGCACGCGGATCGGTGCCTTCGCGGTCGAGGACGCGGTCTCCGCCGACGCGATCGGGATCGACGCGCTCCGCGACCCCGCCGCGGTCGCGGCGGAGGTGCTCGGCGCCCTGCACGTCAGCGCCGACGAGGCGCGCGACCTGCGCCACGGCAAACGGCTGCCCGACGCGGCCGTGCGCGCCGCACGCTACCCTGCGGCGGCCATCGATCCGGACGGCGTCCTGGTGGGGGTGGTCGAGCGTCGCGGCACCGACGTGAAGAGCACCATGAATCTGCCCGAGGAGGCCGCGTGATCCTCTGGCTCACCTACGTCGGTGTGGCGATCGCCACGCTCGCCGGGCTGCTGTGCGTCGTGCTCGGGCTCGTCGGCCGTCGCCCGAGCGACCTCACCGTCGGCGCGCTCGCCCTGCTCGAGCTGTACCTGGTGGTGCAGGTGGTCGTCTCCATCGCGGCGCCCCTGATCGGCAACCCGCCCAGCGGCAGTCTGCTGGAGTTCTGGGTCTACCTCGTCTCGGCGGTGCTGCTGCCACCCGCGGGGGTCTTCTGGGCGCTGCTGGAGCGCAGCCGCTGGAGCACCGTCATCATGGGCATCGCCGGTCTGGCCGTCGCGGTGATGGTGTGGCGCATGGAGACGATCTGGTCGATCCAGGTCGCCTGAGCCGCTCCGCGACCCTCGTCCGGCGCGCACCGGCGAGCGGAGCCCGGGATGAGGCATCCGCTCGTCTGACGCCAACTAAGCTGGGAGCCGCCATGTCCACCGCCGCCCCCGCCCCCGCCCCCGCGCGCCGTATGACCGGGATCGGTCGCGTTCTCGTGATCGTGTACGCCGTCATGGCGCTGGCCGCGACGGGCCGCTCCTTCGTGCAGATCGCCGAGAAGTTCGATCAGGCGCCGCTGGCCTACACGCTGTCGGCGCTGTCGGCGGTGGTCTACATCGTCGCCACGCTGGCGCTGGTCTTCTCGCGATCGCGCACGTGGTACCTCGTCGCGTGGGTCGCGATCGTGTTCGAGCTGGCCGGAGTGCTCGTGATCGGGACGCTGTCCTTCGTGCTCCCGGCGCTGTTCGCCCACCCCACCGTGTGGTCGTGGTTCGGCTACGGCTACCTGTTCATCCCGCTCGTCCTGCCGTTCTTCGGCCTGTGGTGGCTCATCCGCCATCGTCCCGTGACCACCGGTGCCGCGGCATCCGATCCGGTCGTCGCCGTCGAGCGATGATCGTCTTCCGCGCTCCCGCCGACGTGCCGGCCGACTTCGGGCCCTCCGTGGTCGCCATCGGCAAGTTCGACGGTGTGCACGCCGGTCACCGGGCCGTGATCAACAGGGCGCGGGTGGATGCCGCGCTCACCGGAGCCCGCGTCGTCGCGGTCACGTTCGACCGCAACCCGCTGAGCCTGCTGAGCCCCGAACGGTGCCCGGAGAGCCTCGTCGGTGTCGCGCAGAAGCTCTCGCTGCTGGGTGACGCGGGTGTCGATGCGACGCTGATGCTCACGTTCGACGAGGCTCTGGCGGGGCTGTCTCCGCGGCAGTTCGTCGAGCACGTGCTGGTCGACGCGCTGTCCGTGCAGACGGTGCTGGTCGGCGAGGACTTCCGCTTCGGCCGCGGCGGGGCGGGCACCCCCGACCTGCTGCGCGAGATGGGCGCCGAGCTCGGGTTCGCCGTCGACGTGGTCGCCGACGTGCGCTCGGCAGACGGCGGCCGGCGGGTGTCGTCGACGTGGGTGCGCGAACTCCTCGCGGTCGGCGACGTCGAGGGGGCCGGACGTCTGCTCGGGCATCCGCCCACCGTGTGGGGAGAGGTCGTCCACGGTCTGAAGCGCGGCCGCGAACTGGGGTTCCCGACGGCGAACCTGTCGCCCGACCTGGAGGGCTACGTGCCCGCCGACGGGGTGTACGCCGGCTGGCTGGTGGATGAGATCCGCACCGAGGGCCTGCGGCCCGGGCAGCGCTTCCCCGCCGCGATCAGCGTCGGCACCAACCCCACCTTCGGCGACGTGCCGGTGCGTCAGGTCGAGGCGTACGTGCTCGACGAGACCGACCTCGATCTGTACGGCCACCGCGTCGAGGTCGAGTTCACCGCCCGCATCCGCGGCATGGTCGCCTTCGACGGCATCGGTCCCCTCATCGAGCAGATGACCGACGACGTCGCGCGCGTGCGCGCCTCGCTCACCTGACCCGCGTAGACCCGCCGTCGGGGCCGCTCTACGATCGGAACCGCAGGCCACGCCCGCCCGGACCACCCGTCCGACCCACCACCGAGGAGATTCCCTTGCCGCGGACCGCACTCCAGACCGTGCCCGATCGGGCGCTCGAACTGCTCGGCGACCAGCCCGACGACACCACCCTGCGCCGCTACCTGCACGGGCTTCCCGGAGTGGATGCGGTGGGCCTCGAGCAGCGCGCGGCGGGTCTGGGCACCCGGTCGATCAAGACCTCGTCGAAGAGCTGGGCGCTCGACCGCATCATCGAGCTGATCGACCTGACCACTCTCGAGGGCGCAGACACCCCGGGCAAGGTGCGCTCGCTGGTCGCGAAGGCACTGCGGCCGGATGCCTCCGACGCGTCGACGCCCCGTGTGGCGGCGGTGTGCGTGTACGGCGACATGGTCCCCTACGCCGTCGAGGCGCTCGGGTCCGCCCACGGCGACCCCGACGACGGCCTCGTCTCGGTCGCCGCCGTCGCGACGGCGTTCCCCAGCGGGCGGTCCTCGCTCGACGTCAAGCTGCGCGACACCGCCGAGGCCGTGGCGGCCGGCGCGGACGAGATCGACATGGTGATCGACCGCGGGGCGTTCCTCGCCGGGCGCTACGGGCTCGTGTTCGACCAGATCGTGCAGGTGAAGGCGGCCTGCCGGCGCGCGGACGGGACGTCGGCGTCGCTCAAGGTGATCCTCGAGACGGGCGAGCTGAACACCTACGACAACATCAAGCGCGCGTCGTGGCTGGCGATCCTCGCCGGCGGCGATTTCATCAAGACCTCGACGGGCAA